>CAMLHU010000204.1 GCA_946479825.1 uncultured Gemmatimonadota bacterium | reverse complement strand
CCGGGTCGTCGCGCCGAACGCGACACCAGGTGCTGCTCCCGAGGTCCACCGAATCGAGCGCCGGCGCGGTGCTATCCGGCGACTCCGCCGTCACCAGCGCGAGACACCCTTCGGCGGCCCAGCGCCCCCGGCGCAAGGCGATCCGGTTTATCGCGGCCCACTCGGTCCGCCGCGCCCCGGCCACCGCCACGCCGGCGATCGTGGCCAGGACGGCGAGCAGCCAGACGGCCGTGAAGAGCGCAAACCCCCGCCGATTCATCCCCGGCCTCCGATCAGGAACGTCAGCGTGTCCACGGCGCCCCCGCGCCGCTCGAGCCGGATCCGGACCGCCGTCGGCGCACTCACGGGTGAGGTCCAGCCCGCGAGCCAGTGCCCCGCGCCGTCGGCCAGGAGGTAGTCGAACGTCCCGGCCTCAAGGCTGTCCGCGAGCACAAGGGTGCCACTTCGATCCGTCGCGCTCAGGCGACCTCCCGCGAGGTGTAGCGAAACTCGGCCCCGCTCCATCCATCCCGCCGCGACCGGTCGCCAACTGGAGAAGGCCATGGCGGTGGGACTCCCGGTGAATGGGGCGGCGCCAGGAGCCCCCACCTCCACCGAACCCAAGGCGGACGCCAGCCACGTCCGGGCATTGGCCTCTGCAGTCCACACGGCCCCCGCGTGCGAGAGCCGGGCCGCCCCATCCGTCGCCGTGGTGACCAGGCCCACGGCCATCCCGATCGCGATCCCGCCAACGAGCAGGGCCACCATCACCTCGCTCAGCGTAAAGCCGCCCCGGGTCACGGGGCCTCCCCGCGAGCCACGATGGTGACCAGAACGGGTACGTCGGGCGCGGTGGAGTCGGCCACGGCGAGCCGGTAGAAGCCGGGCCGAGGGCGCGAGACATCGGTCACGAAGGCCCCGACGCTCCGTCGGCCGAGCCGCAGGTCCAGTCCGCGCCGATCCAACAACGTCAGGTTCACCAGCACTTCCTCCGCGTCGGCGCTCGTCGCCTCTCGCTCCTGGAGCGACTGCGTTGTGCGGGTGGCCTCCGTCAGGACGGCAACGGCCGCCACCCCGCCGATCGCGAGCACCGCCAGCGCGATCAGGACCTCGAGCAGGATCACGCCCCGCTCACTCGTTTGCCGCACGCAGGTCTCCGGTGAGTGGATCCACGGCCGGCCCCACGGCGCGTCCATCGGGCAAGAGCGTGATCGCGATCGAGTCGCCGAGCGAATCGGCGCCGGGGAGGGTCAGGTGCACCCGGGTCCCCGTGCGGAGGGCCGAGTCGCGGGCCGCCGCCAGCATCCGGTCCGCTGGCCGCGCCGCGTCGGTCCCTACGCCCCGAAACCCCACCGCCGAGACCCCGAGGAGGATGCCCACGATGGCGAGGGCCACGACCAGCTCGAGCAGGGTGACGCCGCGGCGACTCACAGGCCCCCGGCACGGATCGCGTAGACCGCCTGGAGCAAGGCCGCCGCCGTGAACGCCACGATGCCGCCGAAGGCGACGACGAGGGCCGGCTCAAGGAGGGTCACCGCCTGCCGGAGTCCCCGGTCCGCCTCGGCGGCCGCCAATGCCCCCGCCTTGAGCGCCATCGCCGGGAGTTGGCCACTCCCCTCCCCCACTGCCAGCAGCTGGCAGGCCCCCGGGGCGATGGCCCCGGCCTGGGTCACGGCGGCGACGAGCGGACTCCCCTGTGCCACCGCCTCCGCGACCCGATCGAGCCGTTCCTCAAGCGCGGCATCCCCGACCGCGTCGCGCGCGGCCCGCAGCGCCGGCAGGATGGGCATCCCCGACCCGAGCATCGCGCCGAGCGCCCGACACCAGCGCGCCGACCCGAGCGCGAGCCGCACCCGCCCCACCACGGGCGTCGCGAGCAACAGCCCGTGCCACCGTGCCCGCCCCGCCGGCTGCGCCAGTTCCCGGGCGGCCACGATCGCGCCGATCAGCAGGGCGACCAGCACCGCCCATCCATCCGTGCGCACGAACGCCCCGAGCGCGAGGAGCGCGCGGGTGCTCGCGGGAAGGTGCTGGCCCAGGTCGCCAAGGATCGTCGCAAACCGCGGAATGACCACCGTGACGATGACCGCCACCGAGGCCGAGCCGGCCACCAGCAAGAGCAGCGGGTACGCCAGCTCCTGCCGCTCCCTGGCCAAGAGCTCCGCTTCGTGCTCGAGATGGGTGGCCACCTGCTCGAGTGCCTCCCCGAGCTGTCCCCCGCGCTCGCCGGCCCGCACCATGCCGAGCACGAGCGCCGGCACGACTCCGGGCAATGCACCGAGCGCCTGTGCGAGGCTGCGCCCTTCCCCCAAGGCGCGGCGGGTCTGCCTGAGCGCCTCGATCAGGCGCCCTCGCGCCACCGGGATCGTGGCCTCCACGGCCCGAGCGACCGGAACGCCGGCAGCCACGAGCGCCGCCAAGCTTCGGAACACGAGCGCCAGATCGCGACGGGACGCAGGCCGACCCGACCCTTGGCCCCCATCGGTAGTTGGATGCACGGCGAGGACATAGAGCCCGCGTTCCTGGAGCCGGCGAGTGGCCTCCGCCGGGCTGGTAGACATCACGGAGCCCTCGGCAGGGCTCCCATCGCCCTGCACCGCCTCATAATGGAAGGGGGTCGTCATCGGGCCGTCGCCGTGGAGTCCCACGACTGGACATCGGCGTCCTCGCCCTCGCCCCCCGCCTTGCCGTCCCGTCCGTAGGTCACGAGGTCATAGCCGTTCGGATTGGCGGTCCCCGGCGACCGGTAGACGTAGGGGCGTCCCCAGGGATCGTCCGGCACACCACGACGGAGGTAGGGGCCGCGCCAATTGGCGGGGGCCGGGTCGCCGGCCGGTCGTGTGACCAGCGCCGCGAGCCCCTGGGCGCTCGAGGGATAGGCCAGGTTGTCGAGCCGGTACGCGTCGAGGGCGAGCTCGAAACTCTCCAGCTGGGCCTTGGCGGCCGCACTGCGGGCGTCGCCCACGTTGTGGAAGACCTCGGGGGCCACGAGCCCCGCCAGGATCGCGATCACGGTGATCACGACCAGGATCTCGATGAGCGTGAAGCCGCGGCGCGTCATTCGCCCGCCACCCGGAGGACCTCGTCCACCGTCGTGACCCCGGCCTGCACCTTGAGCCACCCGTCCGCACGCATCGTGGTCATCCCGGCGTCCCGGGCGGTGCGGCGGAGCGCCGTCACACTCGCCCCCCGGAGCAGTTCATCGCGCAGTGGGTCCGACATCACGAGGAGTTCGTACACCCCCGTGCGCCCCCGATACCCCGTGCCCCGGCATGCGGGACACCCGGCGCCCCGGCTCAGCGTGACGTGGCCCACGGGGGTGCCGGTCAGCAGGGACACGAGCTGGGGATCGGGCGCGTAGGACTCCCGGCACGCGGCGCAGATCCGGCGCACAAGCCGCTGGGCCAGCACCCCCTCCACCGTGGCCGCGATCAGGTACGGCTCGATGTGCAGGTCGGCGAGCCGCGGCAGGGCGGCGATCGCATCGTTGGTGTGGACCGTTGAGAACACGAGGTGCCCGGTCATCGCCGCCTGGACCGCGATCCCGGCCGTCTCCGCGTCCCGCATCTCGCCCACCATCAGCACATCGGGGTCCTGCCGCAGGATGCTGCGCAGGGCGCCGCCGAAGGTGACACCCGCCTTGGCGTGGATCGGCACCTGGGTGATGCCGGGCAGGTGATACTCCACCGGATCTTCGACGGTGATGATCTTCTCGTGCGCCGGATTACGAAGGCCGAGCGCCGCGTAGAGCGTGGTGGTCTTGCCGCTGCCGGTCGGGCCGGTGGCGAGGATGATGCCGTGGGCCTTCCGGGCCAGGCGCTCGAAGCGCCCTCGGAGCTCAGGCGTCATGCCGAGCTCATCGAGCGAGACCGGTCGGCCGCCGCGATCGAGCAGGCGCAGGACCACCGATTCGCCGTGCAGCGTGGGGACCGTCGAGACCCGGAGGTCGAGTTCCCGCGCCTCGAACCGGGCTCGGATCCGGCCATCCTGCGGCGCCCGGCGCTCCGCGATGTCGAGTTCGGCGAGGAGCTTGATCCGGGAGACCACCGCCGCCTGGAGCCCGCGCGGGGGCTTCGGCAGGTCGGTGAGCACGCCGTCCACGCGGAGCCGGACCCGGAGGCCTTCGCGGGTCGCTTCGAGATGGATATCGCTGGCGGCCGCCTCGTGGGCCTCCCGGATCAGGAGGTTCACGAAGCGAATGACCGGGGGTTGGTTGGCGAGGTCGCGGGCGTCTGCGAGCGGCTCGTCGGTGAGGTCGCCATCCCCGAGGTCCGCCGTGTCGAGATCCTTGACGAGTTCGACCACCGACTCGGCGGCGGAGAAGACCTGACGGATCGCGCCCGCCACCTCCTCCGCGCCGACCGGAATCAGTTCGGCGGGGACGCCGTACGAGTCTTCAAGATCGCGCACG
>CAMLHU010000203.1 GCA_946479825.1 uncultured Gemmatimonadota bacterium | reverse complement strand
GCTCGCTGCTCTCCAGCAGCGCCGCCGCGACCTTCGGGCGGTGGTAGTCGGGCATCTCAGCCTCGCTTCAGCCGGGCGACCGCCCAGTCGGCGGCCGAGGCGTCCAGGTCGAGGCGGCGGGCCGTGGGGCAGACGCCGCCCCGGGCGCACTCGTCCCGGCAGGTCTTCAGGACGTGGTCGCTGTAGCGGCGGTTGGCCTCCCGCTGGCGCTGGCGGGCGGCGTTCGCCATCCGCTCCAGGGTGGCGGGTGAGGCGGTGGTCAGGGTGCTCATGATCCGGTCCCTTCGTAGAGCAGGTCCCTGAGCTCGGGGAAGACGAAGCAGGCGCGCTCCCGCTGGAGCGGGCCGAACGGGCGGTGGCCGTTGCGGATCCGGGACCACTCCTGCTCGCGCATCCCGAGCAGGAGGGCCATCTCGCGGCCGGTCAAGTCCTGGCGCTCCTGGTGCGCGATCAGGTAGGCCAGCGCGCGATCGGCGAGGTCGTGGGGTGCTGCCGAACTGCTCATGCCGCACAGCATAGCATCGCCCGGTCAACTACGCAAGTAGGCAATTCTAGCCATCCGTGCAGTTCTCTACATTTGGCGGGAATCGTGCGGATTTCGTCGGTAAAAAGCCCCCGGAATGGGCAATCGACGGGTAGACTAGCCGACATGGCGACTACGCACACCGGCAACATCAACGCCTCGCGGCTGCGGCAGAACCTGATCGACCGGCGGATCGCCCTGGGCTTCAGCCAGGAGGAGCTGGCCAACCGCGCCAAGGTCTCCGTGACGACCATCTCCCGCATCGAGCAGGGCCGAACGACCAAACCCCGGCGATTGGAGCTCGCCCGGGTCGCGCGGGTGCTCAAGACGACGCCGGAATGGCTGCTCGGCGACGCTGGTGACGACGAGGCCCCGCCCGTGGGGGTAGCCCCAGAGGTCGAGGATGTGACGGCGGGCCGGCTGCGGATCCTGACCGACCTCCTGAACCAGCGGGGCGAGGCCGACCCGCGCGATCTCCGGGTGATCCTGCCGACCGTCGAGCGCCTGATCGAGACGCTCAACGCGATGCACGCCTACGAACAGCGCGCCCGCCGCGACGCCCGCATGGGGGAGGAGGAATAGCCCGATCCGGCTATCGGCGGCCCGCCCCGGCACTGGCATTCACGACATCTCGCGCGTATAGTGATCTCGATTCTGTCGCGGATTGACTAGGGCTATGCGCGAGCGTGACAAACAGTCGACGGGAGGGGTGCTCGTGCCGAGGGTGTTGCGGGGAGAGGCGCCGTGCAGGGTTCGGAGGACGGTGGTCGAGGAGAGCGACCTGGGCGGCGAGATCGCGGCGATCATGGTGCATGACGGCGGCATGGTGGCCGTCGCCTACGACCCGTCGGTGGTGCGGGGCCACCTGTTCGCCCTGCTGCGATTGTGGTGGCGGTCGCGCGTCGCCCACGGCGACGCCTGTCGCATCCTCTGGCGGCACGAATTGGCGCTGCTGGCCGACTGATGCCGGGCGGACGTCCACGGCGCTCGGTGCAGCACCGTCGCCGGCGGGGGACCGGGACCGTCGGCCGGCGCGGGGACGGCAGGATCTACTGCGTCCTCCCGCGCGACCTGGACCCGGCCCGCCGCCCGGTCTACACCGTGGACCGCCGCCCGTTCCGCTCGGAGGATGAGGCGGCGGCCTGGCTCGACGCCGAGATCGCACGACTGTCCCAACCGACGGAGGCCAGTGCCGACGACGAGCCGGTGGTGGTCTACCTGGAGCGCTGGTGGCTGGCGGGCTCAGCGCTCTGGCCCGCCAGGACGGCCTCGGCCTACAAGCGGGCACTCGCCCTGGTCGCGCCGCTGCTGGCCGGGGTCAAGTTACGCGACCTGACCCACGTCCGGGTCCGCGAGGCGCTCTCGACGCTGCTCTCGTCGACCTGGGAGCGCAAGCGGAAGGATGGCACCGTCACCAAGACCAGCCCGTACCGTCGGCGCTCGGTCGAGCTGGTCCGGATGGTGCTCGGGCTGGCGCTCCAGGATCTGGTGCCGGACGTCCTGCCCTCGAACCCGGTCCGGCGGGCGCGGCTGCCGAAGGCCCAGGCATCGGAGCAGCCGGTCTGGGACGCCGACGAGGCCGAGGCGCGCATCCGCGCCGCCGAGGAGATCGCGCCGCATCTCGCGCTCGCCTACCGACTGATCCTGAAGCGGGCGCTCCGGCACGGCGAGGTGCTGGTGCTGAAATGGCTCGACCTGAAGGACGAGCGCAAGGTGCTGGTCGTGGACGAGACGGCCGGGCAGCACGCCGGCGAGACCGGCGACACCAAGGGGCGGAAGCGGCGGGAGATCCCGCTCTCAGACGACCTCGTCGCCCGCCTGCTGGCCCACAAGCGGGAGCAGAAGCGGCCCTCGGTCTGGGTCTTCCCGAACCCCGAGACCGGCCTGCCCTGGGGCCACAACACCCTGGACCGCTGGGCGCCGAAGATCGCCCTGCACGCCGGCGTGCAGGCCATCCGGCCCAAGGACATGCGGGCGACGTGTGCCACGGCCCTGTTGCTGGGCGGGATGCCCCTGCCCGTCGTCAGCGCGCTCCTGGGGCACTCCTCGATCGCCGTGACCGCGCAATTTTATTCAAGGGCGATCAAGCAGCGGGAGGCGATGGTCGCGCGCCTGGCCGACGACCTGGACGCGGCGCTCGACGGTGCCGCCGAGACGGCCCGGGGCGAGCGGCCCAGGCCGATCCGGCGGGCGGAATAGCAAAACCCCCGGCGTGGGTTCGTCACGCCGGGGGCTCGCCGCTCAGGAGGGGACTGGGGATGGCTGGCAGACCGTTCGCACCGAGGCCAGTCTAGCATAGGCGCCTGGGCGATACAAGCCCCTCGACGGGAGTTTCCGGGCCGAAAACTCCACGGATGGCTGTCAGATGGCAACACTTTCGGGGATTCCCTTCGAGAAGCCGAAGATCGACGGGATGTTCGGGCACCCCTTTTGGGTTTTTGCGATAAGGAGTGGGTGCGGGCAGCAGGGGGCATTTTCGGGCAAGAAACGGGGAGATTGGCAACACAATGGCTGTCTTTCTCTTTGCAAGTCACCCCGGCCCCCGGCGCCACGCGGGGCGGGCGGCGGGCATCAGAGAGGCCCCGGTCATGTGACCGGGGCCTCTCCTCGCGACTTATCCCGCCGGCTCGTCTCGCGACGGGTGCGCCTCTGTAGCGTATGAAGTCAGGCTGTGGCTGAAGCCGGCTCGACCAACATTTAACCACCCTCGCGCACGGGTAGGCACCTGACCTAATCATCTCTGCGGCCACGGACGGTCGCTGCCGATCGCGCCGGGCTCAACGTGGTCATTCTATCACGCGAGGCCACGGCTGGGCGGCGGCCTGCCGGAGTTTTTGGCAGCACGGGTGGTGCGCGTTGCCGTCGTCAAGCTCCCGGTACGCGCCCATCTCCGGCGCGTACGCCCAGGCCCAGCAGGGACACGGCGGGTGGGTCGTGGCGTTCACGTCCCACTCGACATTGCCGGGACGGTAGATCCTCACGGCTCCCCCTCCCGCGTCGCGGCCTCGCGAGCAGTGAGGGCATCGCGGATTCTGGCCAGCACACGACAGACGGCGACATCAGCGTTTCGTCCGAAATCGGTGATGCGTCTGCCCTCTACGATCCACGAGCACTCCCACGCATCGTTGTCCTCGCCGTAGTTCAGCACCACGCTGGACCCGTGCGCTTGCATCAGGCTGAGAGCCGACGATAGGTCGCCGTTACGGATTTCGAGGTCGATCATCTGCCGCATGTTCACCTACTCGTCCCCCTCCCGCGTCGATGTGCCGCCGGGGCCGGGCTGGCCGGGGCGGCGGTCCAGCATCTCGTCAACGTGGCGCTGGAACACGCGATAGCCGGCACGGCCACCGATCAGCCACCCAGGTAGATCGCCCCTTCTGAGCATACGTCTGACCGTCTCCGGTTTCACGCCGAGTCGAGCCGCCACTTGCGGCACCGTCAGCACAGTCTGGTCGTCTTCAGGCATCGCGTCACCTCGACCTGAGAATAGCATGACAAGGAGTGCCCCGTCAATGATAGTCTTGACAAGGAGTATTTAGGCGTGTATACTCCCTAGTAGATCACACAGACCCCCCGCCCCCTCGAGCGGCGCGGGCGGGGCAGGGAGGGCAGGACGATGGCAAGTCCGTATCGTGATTGCAGCGACCTTGTGCTGCTGTCGGCGGTTCTGAATGAGCGGAACCGCCAGCGGACGCTCTATACCAACCAGCACGACCGTGAGCACGACGGCGCCCAGTGGGTCGCGCTCTTGTCGCTATACGTCGGTAAGCTGGCAGCAGCCGAATTCGGCGGTGGCCCACATGAGTTCGAGAAGCGGGCGCTTCAGATCGCGGCGCTGGCGATGGCTGCTCTGGAGTGGGAAGCCAAGCGGGT
>CAMLHU010000202.1 GCA_946479825.1 uncultured Gemmatimonadota bacterium | reverse complement strand
GTTCAGCTCGGCCATCACCGGCATCGTGTCAAGCAGGGTGATCGTGGTGGGCCACGGGACCCGGGCGGTATCCGCGCCGAGGATGGACTCGAGGACCGCGGATGAGGCGCGCGGGGCGCGCGACTCGCGTGCGGAACGTGCGATCGAGCCGTCGAAGAGCGGCGCGGGATCGCCGACCGCGAGGCCGCGGACCACGCCGACGTAGCGATCCCTCGCCACGCCGCGCGAGAAGTTCAGCGTATCGCGATCGAACGCGCGGGTGCCCCACGGCACATCCGCGGGGCGCGGATCGGCCGTCAGCGGGATGGCCCGGCCTCCCGGGAGCACCAGGCGCACCACCGAGCCCGGTGCGGCGCGCACTGCGAGCGGCAGCCATTCACTGCGAGGCCACCAGACCTGCCCGCGCGGCTCGACGGACGTGGTGTCGACCCAGGGGCCCGCGGCCGGCGGAATGAACCTCGGCGCCCGGCGGGCCACGTAGTCGAGGGACGCGGTGTCGCTGCCGGCCCGGGCCGAGAGGACGAAGTGCATCACCGAATCGGCGGGGAACGCCATCCAGGCCAGGAACGCGCCGTCGGGCCAGACCCGGACGGGGGTGCCGTTGATGGTGAGGGTCGCGTCGCCGGTCCCGGTCGAGCCGAAGATGAAGCTCGAGTCGCCGGCGTCCACCAGGTCCTTGTCGGAGGGATAGACCACGTGGAGCGCGAGCGGGCCGGTCACCTTCGGAATGGCCGGGAGGCCGGGCGACGCAGGAGCTGGCGCCGGGCTCGGTGCGGCGCCCGGATGGCTTCCCGCGCCGGCGCATCCGGCAAGGAGCAGGAGTGACGCAAGGCGGGCCCGCGATGTGATCTGGGTCATACGCGCAAGGTACTCTCCGACATTCACTTACGGCAACTTCGCGGTTGACGCTCCGTGCGGCGGCCGGTAGATTTTTCGCGTACAGCCGGGGCGATCCTCCCGGCGCTGTTGCATCTTGCCGCAACCCCCCGAACATCAGTCCCCAGGCTCGGAGCGCGCTTGAAGTTCTGTCCGGTGTGCGGTACGGAGTACGCGGACGACGTCAAGTTCTGTCCGCGGGACGGCCAGACCCTCAAGTCGGCCAATCCTTCAGGCGACCTCATCGGCCAGGTCATCGCCGACCGGTATCACGTCCTCAAGAAACTGGGCGAGGGCGGGATGGGGGCGGTGTACCTCGCCGAGCACGTGAAGATGGGCCGGAAGAGCGCCATCAAGGTGATGAGCAGCTCGATGTCGCACGACCCGGACGCCGTCTCCCGCTTCAACCGCGAAGCCAACAACGCCAGCCGGATCAACCACCCCAACGTCTGCGCCATCTACGACTTCGGCGAGACGGGGGACGGGCTCATCTACCTGGCGATGGAATTCATCGAAGGAAAGTCGCTGTCCGGCCTGCTCAAGGAGACCGGGCCGCTCCCCCTGCCCCGCGCCACCGCCATCCTCCGCCAGACCGCCGACGCGCTCGAGGTGGCCCACGAGCTCGGCATCGTCCACCGCGACCTCAAGCCCGACAACATCATGATCACGTCGCAGGGCGGGAAGGACGTGGTCAAGGTGGTGGACTTCGGCATCGCGAAGGCGGTGGGCGGCGACGAGTCGGGGCAGAAGGTCACCAAGACCGGGCTCGTGGTCGGCACTCCCGAGTACATGAGCCCCGAACAGCTCTCGGGCGACAAGCTCGACGGGCGGAGCGACCTCTACTCGCTGGCGCTGGTCTATTACCGGATGATCACCGGGGCGCTGCCGTTCCAGGCGGAGACCAGCCAGGAGACGATGATCAAGCGCCTGACCGACGACCCGATGCCGCTCACGCAGGCGTTGCCGAGCGGGCGGTTCCCGGCCGGGCTGCAGGCGGTGATGGACCGCGCGCTCGCGCGCTATCCGAACGACCGCTACGCCACGGCGGCGCAGTTCGCGAACGACGTGGAGAAGGCCCTCGGGGGCGCGCCGGCCGCCGAGCAGGGCGCCACGATGGTGGTGGGCGCCGACCAGATGAAGACGATGGTCGCGGGAGCGGCAGCGGCGGGGACGGCCGCCGTGCCGAAGACCCGTGTCGCGACCGCGGCCGAGGGCCGGGGGGCTGCGCCCGCGAAGAGCAAGCTCCCCATCCTGGTCGGGGTGGGCGCCGTGGTCGTGGCCGGCGTGGGCTTTGCGCTCAAGGGGACGCTCTTCCCCGCCAAGCCGGCGACGCCCAACCTCCCCGCCGCGACCGACACGACGACGCACGCCCCGGCCCCGTCGTCACCGCAGCAGCAGCAGCAGCAGCAGACGTCGGGCACGCCGGCGGGGGGCACGCCCGGCGCGCCCCAGGACTTCAAGCGACCCGTCAGTTCGCAGACGGCGGCACCGCCTCCGAGCGCGCCGGCGACCCCGAAGCTCGACGAGCGCGCCATCCGCACGCAGATCTTCTCGCTGCAGGACAGCGCTTACAGCGACGATGCCGGCCAGCGTGCGGTGGTCGAGGCGACCGCCGAGGGGCTCTTCGGCCGCCAGGGCTTGAGCGACAGCCTGCGGGCGGGGGCCGCGCTGGCGGCGGGCCTGGCCTACGAGAAGGACCAGAAGCTGTCGCTGGCGCGGCAGTGGCTCACGAAAGCGGTGGCGCTTGACCCGTCCAAGCAGCGGTTCCTCGACCAGCTCAACCAGGCGACTTCCGGCCAATGAGGATCGCGTGACCTCCAAGCCTGTCCGCGTCTCCGTCTTCGGCAAGACCGACGTCGGCCGCACCCGCGACCACAACGAGGACACCTTCCTCGTCGCGGACCTGTCGACGAAGAAGGCCTCGCTCCTCCCCGAGGTGCGGGACCACGAGGTCGGGCCGCGGGGGTCGTTCTTCATGGTGGCCGACGGGATGGGAGGCGCCGCCGCCGGGGAGGTGGCGAGCGCGATGGCCGCCGACCTCATCTACCAGCACCTCGCCTCGGCCTGGGCCCAGGACCCCGACGTCTCGGCGCAACGCTTCGCGTTCCGGATGAAGGAAGCGGTCGAGGTCGCCAACCAGAAGATCCACCAGTACACCAAGGAGCACCCGGAAGTGCGCGGGATGGGCACCACGCTTACCGCGGCCGGCGTGTTCGGCGACAAGCTCTACCTGACACAGATCGGCGACAGCCGCGGGTACCTGATCCGGGGCGGCGCGGCCATCCAGCTCACCAAGGACCAGTCGCTGATGCAGCGCCTGGTAGACGCGGGCGAACTCACCGAGGCCGAGGCCGAGGTGAGCGAGCGGCGGAACATCATCCTCCAGGCGCTGGGCCCCGACCCGCGGGTGCGGGTGGACCTGACCTACCAGCCCCTCCGCCGCGGCGACCTGCTGGTGCTCTGCTCCGACGGCCTGTCGGGCCAGGTCAAGAAGGACGAGATCGGCGCGCTCGCCGCGAAGCACCCCGACCTGGGCGACCTCTGCGCCGCGCTCATCGCCCTTGCCAACGAGCGGGGCGGCCCCGACAACATCACCGCGGTGGCGGTCCGGTTCGACGGCGAGGGCCTCCCCCTCCCCGACGGCAACGAGGCGGTGGGCCACCAGGTCTATCCCCTCACCGAGGGCGATTCCACCACCGAACCGGTGCCGGTCTATCGCGGAAGCCCAGCCCCCGAGCCCAAGGGCGACCACGAGAAGCGCACCCGCGCCCTCACCGTGGCCATCCTGGTCCTCGCGCTCCTGGTCCTCGCCTTCGCCGTGGCCGAGTGGGGGCGCTGACCCCCCGATGCGCTTCCACCTGACGGTCCTCACCGGCTCGCGCACTGGCCTCTCGCGCGAGTTCGACCAGGCGTTCGTCGGCCTCGGCCGCCACCCGCAGTCCGAACTCCAGCTCCACCCCGACCAGGACCTCGACGTCTCGAGCCGTCACGCCGCCATCCTCCAGCAGGGTGGCGCGTTGCTGGTGCGCGACCTCGAGAGCGCCAACGGCACCTTCGTGAACGGTCGCCGCATCCAGGGCGACCAGCCGGTCCACTCGGGCGACGTGATCCAGCTCGGCGCCAAGGGGCCGCAGATCCAGCTCGTGGTCGAGGGCGAGGCGAGCCGCCCCGCGGCGACCCGGCTCTCGGGCGCGCAGGCGCCGGGCCGCGGCACCAGCGCCACGGACCGCATCCGGATGGAGGTGGAACGCCAGACCCGGAGCCTCCGGCGCACCACGCTCGGCCTGTTCGGGCTGCTGCTCCTCGTAGCGGGCGCCTACTTCTGGCAGAAGCACGCCTACGAGGCGCGCCTCGACTCCGAGCGGTCGGCGATGCTGGCCCAGGTGGACAGCCTGACCCGCGCCCTCGGCTCGATGAACATCAGCGTGGCGGCCCTCCGCGCGCAGGCCGACTCGGCCCAGCGGGAGGCCGCGGCGCTCCGGACGCCGTTGCCCGAGACCTCCGAGACGCTGCTGGAGTTCCACACCGAGATGGCGTACCACCGCC
>CAMLHU010000201.1 GCA_946479825.1 uncultured Gemmatimonadota bacterium | reverse complement strand
CGACTGTGCTACCACCTCGACGACCTTGACGATGCTGCTCATGCCTCCTCCTGGCTGGCGGACGGGGCAGGCCCCCGCCCACCGCCACGATGGCGGCGGGGCGATGAAGCGAGCTTGAGTGGGTGAAGAAGGTTTCTTGGGGGCGGCGAGCGCGGCGAGGGTCTCGAGGAATCCGCGCGCGGCCTCGGCCACGGTCGAAAGCCCCGACACGTGCGGAGAGATCCGGACCTTCGGGTGGGACCAGAACGGGGACTCCGGCGGGAGCGGCTCGGTCTCAAAGACGTCGAGCGCGGCACCGCGCACCGGGCCGGCGTCGAGCGCGGCGACCAGCGCCGGCTCGTCCACCAGCGCCCCTCGACCGACGTTGATCAGGTAGAGCCCGCGGCATTCCGAGAAGAGCCGGGGCCCGGCGAGGTGCCACGTCTCCTCGGTGAGCGGCGCCGCGAGCACCAGCCAGTCGGCATCGCCCACCAGCTCGCCGAGGCGGGCCACCGGAAAGGTCGCCGAGAGCCCGTCGGCCGGCCGTCCCGACCGCGACACGCCGATCGCCTCGGCGCCGAGCGCGCGGAAGGCGGCGCCGATGCCGCGGCCCACGTCACCCGTGCCGACGACGATCGCGCGGGAACCGGCCACGGTCCGGAGCGGGCGGGTCTCCCAGTGTCGGGCGCGCTGGTCGGCGTCGAACCGCGCAAGCTCCTGGCCGTCGGCGAGCGCGCGCGCGACGCAATACTCGCCCATCCGGGCCCCGAACGATTCGGTGGTGCGGGTGAGGAGCACGCCGGCCGGGAATTCCCGGCGGAACAGGAAGGCATCGAGCCCGGCCCCGGTGCCGTGTACCCACGAGACGTGCGCGAGCGGCACCTCCGTCGGCGGCCGGAAGCCGAGGTAGCAGTCGGCCCAGCGCAGGTCGGCGTCGGTCACCTCGCGCCGGTCGCGGAGACGGAGTTCGAGCGTCGGCCGCGCCCGGCGGATCTCTTCCGCGAGCGGCTCGCGGAAGTGGTCGGCCATCAGGACGCGGCGGGGCGGCGGCGGGAGGGGCGGCGTCACAGGTCCTCCTCTGCGTCATCCACCGCGCGCTGGTCGCGACAGCGGTGCACGCGCAGCACCGCCGTGCGGCCGTCGGTCGTGAACGGCTGGCCCGCGGCGTTGCGGCCCGTCGTGACGGCGCCTGGGAGCTCGACATATCCGAGGAGCGCCGCGCAGCCGCTGGCCAGGAGTTCCCGGACGATGAGGTCGCGCTCGGCGTCGATGTCCGGGTCGATCCGGTGGGTGAAGGTCCGGCGGAACGGCTTGACGAGGAGGCCGGCGTCGCGGTTGGCGGCGCCGACCCACGCTTCCTGAAGCGTGTCGGCCAGCCAGAGCCGCACGTGGTGGCGGGTCCGGGCGGTCGGGCCGCGGAATTCGTACGCGACGTCCTGCCGCCGCCCCTCGAAGTACTGGGCGCTCACCGGAGCGCCGCGCGCCGCGGGTCGCCCGCCCACGATCGCTGCCACCTCGAGCGACACCCGCCGGATGCTGCCCGGCTCCGCCTCGGCCCATCCCGCGCTCCGGAAGGCCGAATCCAGGTGCGGCGCCGACGCCAGCAGCACGAGGTTGATCGGGTCGCCCGGCCGCTCGCCGCGCCGGTCGGTGGTGCGGGCGACGAAGCGCGGAAGGACAGGGGGCGTGAGGAGGCGGGGGAGCGAGGTGAGCGGCCGGCACCGGGCCGGCGACGGCAGCCTGAGCGGCTCGGTGAGGCGGAGCCCTCCGAGCTCGCCGGCGCGGATCGCGGCGGGCCGGCGCCGGTGTACCAGCTCATAGCCACCGAGCACCGCGGCCGGCGCGACGAGGATCTCCGCCGCGATCGCCGCGCCGACGGGGACCAGCGCTCGCTCGATCTTGCCGACCCGATGGCCCTCGGCCCGCACGGTCCCCGAGTCGGTGACCGATCGCGGCGCGTACTCCAGCGAGTCGAGCACGGCCGACAGCGGCAGCCACTCGCCCTCTGAGGCGATCGAGTCGAAGACGACCCGGATCTCGCCGCGCCGCCGGGCCGGCGCCACCCGGCCCCGGACGAGCACGAACGGGCGGACGACGGCGCAACTGTCCACGGCGATCGCCGCCATCGTCTGCGCCAGGATCGGGGTGCCGGCGGTGTCGTGGCGACCGGCGAGCGCGGAGAGGAACCGGATGGGGATGTGCAGCCCGGCGGGTGCGGCCGCCTCCTGCTGCGCGGCGACCGCCGGGGCGGCCGCCGCCGCCAGGGCGAGGAGGATCGCCGCCTTCACTCCCGCTCCGCGAGCCCTCGCAGCACGTGCCACACCGTCACCGCCGCGAGCCGCGCCGTGCGCCCGTCCACGTCGTAGACCGGATTGCACTCGACCACGTCCACCGACGTCACCTGCGGGCTGCGCCCGGCCTGGTGCGCGGCGTGGAGCCAGAGCTCGACGGGCATCCCACCCACCGTCGGCGCGCTCACGCCCGGCGCCGACGGCTGGTCCACCGCGTCGAGGTCGAACGTCGCGAGCACGGGGCCGTCCGCCTCGGCGTAGAGCGCAGGGATCATCGCCGGCGAGAGGTCGCTCTTCCAATACCAGCGCCCGCGATGGTCGTCGAGGAAGTTGAGGTGGCTCGTCGCCACCGACTGCGGCTGGAGCCCCGCCACGGTGTACCGGGTGCACCGGCCCGACGGATGGGTGAGCGCCTGACGGAACGGCGAACCCGAGTGGCCGTGGTCATCGATCAGCTTCCGGACGTCGGGGTGCGCGTCCCAGTTGATGATCTGGACGGCCCTCTCGGCGGCGACGTAGCCCAGGAAGTGGCCGTAGCTGGTCTCGTGTCCGCCGCCCAGGATGATCGGGAACGCGCCGTCGGCCAGGTAGGGTGCCAGCGCGGCGGCGAGCGCCTCCTGGTCGCGCTCGACGTCGTCCGTGCACTGCAGGTCGCCCAGGTCCACGGTGCGCTCCACCAGCTCGCAGAACGCTTCGTGGTTCTGGGGATCCGGGGTGAGCCGGTAGAGCCACCGGCGGATCTCGGTCGGCGCGCCGGCCGCGCCGACCCGCCCGCCGTTCCGGTGGACCCCTTCGTCCGACGGGAATCCGACGATCACGGCGCGGGGCTTCGAGCCGGCGGCCACGTGACCGCCGAGCAGCTGGCCGACCCGCGGGTCGCCGGGGGCGGTGGGGTGGGGTTGGATCTGGGGCGGGGTTAAGTGGCCGGTCACGGTCAGGGCTCCGAAGGGGCGGAGGGGTCTCGGGTCCAGCGGGTGATGCCGCCGATCACGGTGCGCACGCACGCGTTGGGGCGGAACTGGTACAGCCAGTGGGTCACGTCGGGCGCGTCGAGCACGGCGAAGTCGGCCTTCTTTCCCGGTTCCAGCGAGCCGATCCGCGTGTCGAGGCGCAGGGCCCGGGCCGCGAAGAGGGTCGCGCCCTTGAGCGCCTCCGCCGGCGACAGCCGCTGCATCGTGCACGCGAGCGTGAGCGCCAGCGGCAGGTGATAGCTCGGCGCCGAGCCGGGGTTGAAGTCGGTGGCGACCGCCACCGGGACGCCGGCCTCGATCAACCGGCGCGACGGCTGCGGCGCCTGGCCCAGGTACAGCGTCGCGATCGGCAGGCTCACCGCCACGACGCCCTCCCGTGCGAGCGCGTTGATGCCCGCCTCGCTGACGCACTCGAGGTGATCTGCGCTCGCCGCGCCGACCTCGGCGGCGAGCTCCGCTCCGCCGCAGGAGGTGAGCTGGTCGGCGTGGAGCTTCGGGACGAGCCCGGCCGCGAGTGCGGCGCGGAACACCCGCCGCGCCTCGTCGGCCGAGAAGGCCGATCGCTCGACGAACGCGTCGCAGAACGCGGCCAGGCCCTCCGCCGCGACCGCGGGGATCATCCGCTCTACCACCAGGTCGAGGTATGCGTCGCGGCGGTCGCGGAACTCGGGCGGCACGGTGTGGGCGCCGAGGAACGTCGCGACGATCCGCGTCGGGCCGGACTCGGCCAGGCGGCGGTAAGCGCGCAGGGTCCGCAACTCGGCGTCGAGCTCGAGGCCGTAGCCGCTCTTGGCTTCGACCGTGGTGACGCCGAGCGTGAGCATCTCCCGCAGGAACCCGGCGGCACGGTCCGCGAGCGCGTCCTCGGAGAGGGCGCGGGTCGCCCGCACGGTGGAGTTGATCCCGCCGCCGGCCTCGGCGATCTGCAGGTAGGTCTCGCCGCGGAGCCGCCGCTCGAAGTCGTCGGCCCTCCATCCGCCGAACGCGAGGTGCGTGTGGCAGTCCACCAGGCCGGGGATCACCATCCGTCCGCCGGCGTCCTCGGCGGGCCACCCCCGAAAGGCCGGCGGCAACTCGCGGGCCGGCCCCGCCCACCTCACCGTGTCGCCCTCCCACGCCAGCGCTCCGTCGGCGATCGCGCCGACCTCCCCCTGCCCGGGGCCCGCACACGTGTAGAGGGTCGAGATATTGGTGAGGAGGGGCATGTTGGTCGGGGATGCGTGAACGGTGAACGGGGAACGGTGAAGGGGGCGGCT
>CAMLHU010000200.1 GCA_946479825.1 uncultured Gemmatimonadota bacterium | reverse complement strand
GTGACCGACATCGCGCCGGCCCCCGTCGGCACCAGCACCTGGTCCGGGGCGATCGCCACCCCGATCCTCGGCGCCACGAACACCGGGCGGCGGAGCTCGCCGTAGGCCGGGTCGTTGAGCCGCTCGGCGAGGTCGAGCGAATCGGTGTACGCCCCCGCCGGGGTCGTCACCGTCCAGAGCACCTGCGCGCGCGGCGGCGCGAACGGCCGGCCCCAGTCGGCCCGGGCGTCGGTCGGCCAGCGATACAGCCACCCATCGCGCGGAGACTCGAGGAAGTACGGCCGCGACACGGGGGCGTCGGTCGGCACGCCGATCCGCTCCACCCGAGTCTCCACCGCGCCGGGGGCGACGGCGACCGCCACCGCGCCGGCGGCGCGAGTGAGCGCCGGCGCGACCCGGGCGCTGACGTCGAGCGGCGTCGCCGCCCCATTCCGGACCACGAGCGTCACGCCCAGCGAGTCGCCGGGCGCCACCAGGTCGCGATCAGCGATGGCGTCGAACACGATCCCCTGCGCACGCAGCCAGAGCGCGCCGAAGGTCTGCACCTCCGGGGCCAGCTCCCCCGGGACGACCGCCGCGGCGCTGCGCAGCAGCCGCCCCAGCTGCGTCAGCGCGGGCACGGCCGACGCCGGGGCGCCATAAGGGAAAGCGCGCCGCAGCGAATCGATGCCGCGCTGGTAGCGGTCGAGCGCCGCGGCGACCTGGGCCCGCTGGCGCGGCGGCAGCGCCCGCACCGCCGGCAGGGCGGTGAGTGCGGTGTCCACCCCCGACCAGAAGCCGGCGCCGCCCTGCCCCGTCCGGTCGGCCCAGAGCGCGAGCCCGATGGCCGACGGGCCGATCGGCTGCAGCTGCCCCATCTTCTGCGAGCGGTGCAGGCTCCGCCCTTCCATGGCCAGCTGGCGGAAGCTCTTCCCGGTCGCCGGGTCGATGGCGCCGCCGTCGAGCGTGAGCGAGAGGCCCGCGGTGTTGAAGCGCGCGCTCCGGTAGAGCTTGAGCGGCGTCCACGGGGCGAGGTGCTCCTCGGTGCCGAGCTCGGGGAACGCCTTCGGGTCGCCGGCGAGGTCGAAGGCCCGGCGCGCGGCCCACCCGGCCCCCTGGTGCTGGCCGTGGCCGTCCCGTGGCGTGCCGCTGAACACCGAGACCACCACCTGGGGCCGGAACCGCCGGATGATCCGGACCACGTCCTTGACCACCGAGTCCTGCGGCCAGTGCGCCCAGGCGTCGTCGAGGGTCTTGGAGAAGCCGAAGTCGTACGCCCGGGAGAAGAACTGCTCTGCCCCATCGATCCGCCGCGCCGCGAGCAGCTCCTCGGTGCGGAGCACGCCGAGCGCATCGCCCAGCTCGGGGCCGATGAGGTCCTGGCCCCCTTCGCCGCGGGTGAGCGCGAGGTACGCCACCCGGGCGCCCATCCCGCGGGAGAGGAGCGCGAGGAGCTCGGTGTCCTCGTCGTCGGGGTGCGCGCCGATCATCAGCACCCGCTCGTAATGGCCCAACCGACCGAGGTCGTGCATCGTGGCCACGGCGCCGCCGGTGGAGGGCGGGCCGAGCTGGGCGGCGGCGGGGATGGCGAACGTGAGCGGGAACAGCAGGGCAAGGGTCAGGCGCGCGCGGCGCGTCCGGGCAGGCGTCATTGCGATATCCGTGCAGGGGAAGCGCCGGCCCTCGACCGGACCGGCGCCCTAATTATACGGGGGTGGGACCCGTCCGGTTCCCACCCCCGCAACGACGGCGCGGTGCGCCGCCGGCTACTGTCCGGCGCCGAGCGGCAAGCGCTCGATCGCGCGCCGGAGCGCGGGGTGGTGGCGCCAGAGGTAACCGCCCATCGCGCCGGCCGCGAGCAGGTTACCGATGAGCACCGACCACAGCGGGAACAGCTCGCGGGTGGCCTCCGAGAACATGAGCGTGAGGCCGGCGAAGAAGAACTCGAACACCACGAACATCATGAGCAGCGCCGGCCGGGCGAGCGGGTTGTGGATGGCCGAGTGGATCAGCGCCGTGGCGATCACCCCGATCGCGACGAAGGCGGACAGATGGAGCAGGGTGTAGGCCAGGACGGCGGGGCCGCTGACGATCGCGGTGGACGGATCGCGGACCTGGAACAGGATCACCTCGCCCAGGACGCTGGGCGTGCCGAGCGGATGCCCCCGGGCCAGGTCGAGCACGAAGAACCAGACCGCCACGACGCCGGCGCCCAGCGCGCCGGTGGCGATCCCTTCCCGGACCAGGGAATGCCGGTGGAGCATCGGGACCTCCGAGGTGGGGGGAAACCCTCGAACGTATCCCTAGAGCTACCGCCTGTTCCGGCCCCCGCAAGGGGGCGCCGGTCAGGGCGCCCGCATCCCCGCCAGCAGGTCGAACGTGTAGATGCCGGTGTGATGCCCGTCGCTCCACCAGATCCGGAGGCCGTAATTCCCGACCAGGTCGAGGCGCGTCGGCCGCACGTCGGCCGGGACCCGGCCCGGGTCGAGCAGCGGACGCCCCGACATCTCGTCCACGCATTCGGCGCAGGGACAGGCGAGACGCAGCGCTCGCGCGTCGTAGCGCGCCTCGGGGCCGTCCGGCGCCCACTGGATGAGCAGCGCGTCGTCGCGGCGGGTGATGGCGTACGGCGGTTCGGTCATGTGCTATATTGGGTTGGCCGGCGGGCACGCGGATCCGCCGGTGAGTGGTCCCCATTCCGTCCCCACAAAGCTACTCCCATGGCTACGAAGACCGTGAATCCCTTCGGCTCCCGCGGCACCCTCGCCGCCGGGAAGGACTCCGCCGTCGTCTATCGCCTGCGCGAGCTCGAGCGCCAGGGCCTCGGCCGGATCGACCGGCTGCCGTTCTCGATCCGGGTCCTGCTCGAGAACGCCCTCCGCCACTGCGGCCGCGGCTTCACCACCGAGGACCACGTCCGCGCCCTGGCCGCGTGGCAACCGCGAGGCGAGCGGGCCGAGTTCCCGTTCATGCCGGCGCGGGTCATCCTGCAGGACTTCACCGGCGTCCCCTGCGTGGTGGATCTCGCCGCGATGCGTGACGCGATGGCCCGGATGGGCGGCGACCCCGACCGCATCAACCCGATGGTCCCCTGCGACCTGGTCATCGATCACTCGGTGCAGGTGGACCGCTACGGCAGCGCCGAGGCGTTCAAGTACAACGTCGGGATGGAGTTCCACCGCAACCGCGAGCGCTACCAGCTGCTCAAGTTCGCCCAGCGCGCCTTCCGCAACTTCCGGGTCGTTCCCCCGGGCACCGGGATCGTCCACCAGGTCAACCTCGAGTACCTCTCGCCCGCCGTCCAGCTCCGGGAGCAGTACGGCGAGCCGACGCTCTACCCCGACACCCTGGTCGGCACCGACTCCCACACCACGATGATCAACGGCCTCGGCGTGGTGGGCTGGGGCGTCGGCGGGATCGAGGCCGAGGCCGTGATGCTGGGCCAGCCGTACTTCATGCTGGTCCCCGACGTCATCGGCGTGAAGCTCACCGGGCAGCTGCCGGTCGGCACCACCGCCACCGACCTCGTCCTCCGCGTCACCCAGATGCTCCGCAAGAAGGGCGTGGTGGACAAGTTCGTCGAGTTCTACGGCGCCGGCCTGTCGCAGCTCGGCCTCGCCGACCGCGCCACGATCGGCAACATGGCGCCCGAGTACGGCGCCACCGTCGGGTTCTTCCCGGTGGACCAGGAGACGCTGCGGTACCTGGCCCGCACCGGCCGCGACCAGGCCACCGTGGACCGGGTGGAGCGCTACGCCCGGGAACAGGGGCTCTTCCGCACCGACGACGTCCCGGACCCCGAGTTCACCGACACCCTCGAGCTCGACCTCGGCACCATCGAGCCCTCGGTCGCGGGCCCCAAGCGTCCGCAGGACCTGGTCCCCCTCCGCGAGCTGCGGAAGAACTTCGCCGTGAGCCTGCCGGGGCTGATGCAGCCCACCGTGCCCGCCGCCCGGCGCGAGGTCGCGCAGGCCGACTACTCGCGGTGGATGAATGAGGGGGGCCGCGAAGCCGGCACCGCGGTCGCGGCGCCCCCGGCGGTCGCCGTCGAGGTGAACGGCGAGAGCTGCGAGCTGCACGACGGGTCGGTGGTGATCGCGGCCATCACCTCGTGCACCAACACCTCCAACCCGTCGGTGATGATCGGCGCGGGCCTCCTCGCCAAGAAGGCCGTCGAGAAGGGCCTCCGCAGCCGTCCGTGGGTCAAGACCAGCCTCGCCCCCGGCTCGCGGGTGGTCACCGACTACCTCCGCGACGCCGGCCTGACCCCGTTCCTCGACCGCCTCGGCTTCCAGACAGTCGGCTACGGCTGCACCACCTGCATCGGCAACAGCGGACCGCTCCCCGAGGCGGTCGGTCGCGCCATCGACGAGAACGCCCTGGTCTGCGCCGCCGTGCTCTCGGGCAACCGGAACTTCGAGGCCCGGGTCCACCCGCAGGTGCGGGCCAACTATCTCGCTTCCCCGATGCTCGTGGTGGCCTTCGCCCTCCTCGGCCGCGTCGACGCCGACCTCGCCACC
>CAMLHU010000199.1 GCA_946479825.1 uncultured Gemmatimonadota bacterium | reverse complement strand
CTCGGATTTTCTCTGCCAGAACGATGAATGGAGGCGTCTGATGGCGCGCGACACGAAGATCGGATGACGTGGCTCAAGGTCGCCCCGTGGCTCGCCCTGCTCCTCGTGGCGCTCGGCTACGCCAGCGAGCGGCGGACGGCGGACGCCCTCGCCCAGCGCCTCGCGGCCCGGGACCGGAGCATCACGGCGCTCACGCACGCGGCCGATTCGCTCCGTGCCGTGGTGCGGGTGGACACCGTGCGGGTGGATTCCCTCGTCGAGCGGTGGCGCGTCGTCGCCCACCACGACACGCTGCCCGGTCGCGTCGATACGCTTCCGGTGTTCCGGTACGTCGTGGCGACGGCAGACAGCACAATCCGGGCGTGCCAGGTCGCGGTGCAGGACTGTGGGCGGCTGGCGGCGACCGAGCGGGCGCGGGCCGATTCGCTGGCGGCGGACGTGGCCGACTGGCGGCGCGTGGCACGGGGGCCGTGGCTCGTCCCGGCCGTGGGGCTCACCACGGGGACGGGAGGGGTGCGGGCGGTGGGCGACCTGCGGGTGGGCCGGGGGCGACTGGTCGGGGTGGCGCAACTGTGGATTCCGCTCACGACCGCCCCGGAGTGGCGGGCGGGGCTCCTGATGACCTTCTAGCGCCTCGAGTCTTGCGAAATGCCAGGGGGCGTGGTATAACCCTCCCCGGCCGCTGGGGCGGTGGGCTCCCCGCCGGGCACGACCCGGCAGAGGGTGGGGAGCGACGGGCGCCAGACGATAAAGACGCACGAGCGATGCGTCCACCGATCCCAGACGTATTCCCGGCCCGCGCTGTCGTGCCAATGGTCGTAACGGGTGAGCTGGGCGCCGACGGCCAACAGGGCGAGCCCGAGCCCCCACCAGCCCCAGCGGTACACGGTCGCGTGCGTCGGTGACATCCCTGCCCCCTGGTCTCTGGTCGTTGGAGGACGTATGCCCCTGCTGTACCGCGTGGTCGTTGCGATCCCCGAGCTCTCGGCCCAAGTGGGCGACGTGTTCGTGCTCCAAGCCTCGGGGGTGCGGCTGGTCCACGCCCTTCCCCTGGACGCCGTGGCGCCGTGGCTGGCGTCGGACGCCGTCACCCCTGTTTTCGCCGAGGACGGGGTGACACCGGCGACGCCGCAGCCGCCAAGTCCGCCGCTCGACCGTCCGCACCTGCACCTCGCGTAGTCCCCTCGCGCGCGGCCCACGCCTCGCGCACCCGGGCGAGGGCGGCCGCCACGTCGGCCAATGCCTGCCAGCCCCCCGCAATGAATTCGGCGTCCGGCCGCGCGGCCGGGGGCGTCCGGCCGTCCGGGTGCATTGGGCCGCGATTCGCCACGAGCCAGTCCGGGGACACCTTGAGCACGTAAGGCAGCTTCCGCAGCGCCGCGCCGCCGGGCACCTGCTCGGCGCGGAGCCAGCGGGACACGTTGCTCGGCGTGACGCCCACGCGCCGCGCGAGCTCCGCCTGCGTCAACGCCTGCGTGGCCTGCGCCTCCCGAAACGCCCGCGCCACCCGTTCACATAATTCGATCCCGGCTTGCGCGAGTGGTGGACTGACCGCCATACGCCGACCCTCCCCCCTTGACACCGTTGCGCGTCTACGCAATATTGCGCCGTCACGCACGACGGGTATCCCCGTGGATACCCATTCGGATACCCGCAACCCTATTACCCCGGCCGCCGATGCACAAGCGCAAGAAGACCCCGATCGGTTTCACCCCGAAGGAACGCCGTATGTGTCGGACCGTCGCCCGCGCGGAGGGGCGCCCGTGGACGGTGTGGGTCCGCGAGACCGCCGTGCGGGTGGCGGCCCGGCGCACCAAGACCCCGCGCCCCACGCTCGTGAGAGGAGCTCACAATGGCTGATGCAGTCACGGCCCGTGACGAGGGCCAGAAGTACCTGCCCCACCCGGAGGGCCAGTTCGCGGCGGTGTGCGTGGACGTGGTGAACCTCGGGGAGCGGGTCGAGCAGTACGCTGACAAGCCCAAGAGGCTGGTGCCGAAGGTCGCGCTGGTGTTCCAGACGGGCGAGGTCAACCGGGACACGGGCGACCTGCATCAGGTCTCGGTCGAGTTCACGGTCTCGATGGGCGAGAAGGCCAACCTCCGGAAGTTCCTGGAGCAGTGGCGCGGCAAGAAGTACTCGGAGGCGCAGGCGGAGGAAGGGGTGCCGATCCACAAGCTGGAGGGCCAGCCCGCGCTCATCACGGTGGAGCACAAGCGGGCCAAGTCGTCGGGGAACACCTACGCGACGATCAACGGCATTGTGCCGCTCCCCAAGGGGATGGAGCGTCCGACGCTCCCGGCCTACAAGCGCCCGGAGTTCTGGGAGGAGCGCAAGAAGGCCAACGCCGAGGCGGCCAAGGCGTTCCGGCAGGCGATGCACCCGGTGGACAACGGAGAGGGCGACGGGTATCAGGATTTCCCCGATGCGCTGACTGGGGGCGACGATGACCTCCCGTTCTGACGAGGCGCCGGCGGTGCCCTATCCCACCGAGGACGAGTTGCGCCGGAGCGCGCCGGTCGAGGGCACGGTCGTGTACGTCCCGAGCCAGCACAACAACTGCGCGACCGAGACGCCGGTGACGGTGACGGCGGATGGCGGCGTGACGCTGCCGTCGGGGCGCTGTCCCGGCTGTGGGTATGCGTTCACCCCGGCCGAGGTGGTGGCCCTCGAACAGGCGGCGCTCGCGGAGGTGCGCCGTCTCGCGGGGCGGATGGCGCATTGCACCTACTGCGGTGCCCGCGCCGCCCAGCCGAGTCTGGCGGAGGGTCTAGCCTTCTTCGAGTATCGCGGCGAGGGGAGCCAGGCGGCCACCGACCGCTGTATCACCTGTGGCGGTGTCGCCGCCGCGCACGAGGCGCTGAATCGCTTCACGGGTCGGCCGGGCATCACCGACCATCCGTTCGTCGCCCACGGCCCGTGGGCGACCGACCTCTACTACTGCGGCTGTCGGGGGTGGGACTGATGCCCGCCCCCCTCACGAGTCCCGCCCCGGCGCGGGTGCGGTCCGCGCTGGTGGCCGTGGACTGCGCCCTGGATTCGCTCAACGCGGCGGCCCGCGAACTGGCGACCCTCGACCCGATGGTCGCGGCCCGGTACGTGGCCGGCCTCCTCGACCTCGGGGCCGCCCAGATGGCCACTCGCCGGTGCTATCACACGCTGGCGGGGACGGGCCTCGCCGAGACCACCCTGTACGATTCGAGGGACTGACCGATGCTGGACGCACAGCAGGCCGCGTTGCAGGCGGCGTGGGAGGAGCGGGCGCGGCTCCGGGCCGAGGGCAACAAGCTCCGGGCCGAGGGCAACAAGATCTACGCCGAGGGCGACAAGCTCTACGCCGAGGGCCACAAGCTCTACGCCGAGGGCAACATTGCTTGGGCGACGGCGATCCTTGCCACGCTCGGGAACGTCCCCATCAAGTGGGCGGGCGGTGACTGCATCGTGGGTGGAGTGACCTTTACGGCGAGGGACTGACCGATGCCGACCACACTCAAGCTCTACGAGACAGTGAACGACCTCGCCCTGGTGCGGGCGTGGGTGGACGAGCACGCGGACGAGTTGCTGGCCAATGGGGGCGAGTTGCCCCCGGCGCTGGCCGCCCTGCTCGATGCGGTGGAGGGCGCGTTCACCGAGAAGGTCGAGCGGGTGGCGCTCTTCATCCGCGAGACCCTGGCGACCGCCGAGGCGGTCAAGGCCGAGGCGACCCGGCTCACCCAGCGCGCCAAGACGCTCACCCACACGGCGGACGCGCTCAAGGCGTACCTGCACCGGGAACTCGACCGGGCGGGGCGGGACAAGGTGGCGGGTACGCTGGCCACGGTGGCCTTGCAGCGGAACAGCCAGCCGACCGTGACGTGTGCCGTGCCGGTGGAGACGTTGCCGCCGGCGTTCGTGACCGTGCCGGCGCCGATCCAGCCGCCGGCGGTGCTCAACCGCGAGGCGGTGCTGGCCGCCGTCGAGGCCGGGGCGGCGTTGCCCGAGGGGGTGACGTGCGTGACCGGCCGCCACGTGAGGATTCGCTGATGGACACGATGGACCTGTATCAGGGTGCCGTGGCGATCTACGCCGCCCGGATGGCGCGGTACGGGCCGCCAACCGAGGTGGCGCCGTGCGCCGAGGCGTGCGTGGCCGAGGCGGCGGCGCTGTGGCGGGAGGCGCACCGGCAGGCCCCGGCGCTGGTGCGGCAGGTGGTGGCCGAGACGGTGGCGCGCGTGACCGCGTGGGCGCCGGTGGCCGAGGACGCGCCGCCCGAGGGGTCGGAGGCCGGGGCGCGCGCCGTCGCGGGCGTCGTGGCGCGCGACGTGGACTTCCTGGCCCTCGACCGCGAGGGGGCCGCGTGACCGACCGTTTCGAGGTGCCCAATGAGCTACTGCAACCGCGCGTCACGGGTACGCTGGATGCGCTCGGCGGTCTGTCATACGCTTGGTGTGTTGACGTGGCCGACCTGCCCGCGTTGATCCGTGCCGAGGTGGAGCGGTACATCACGCTGATGCACGGTGGGACGCGCCCGTCCGATG
>CAMLHU010000198.1 GCA_946479825.1 uncultured Gemmatimonadota bacterium | reverse complement strand
AGCCGAACGGCGTCGTGGTGGCCACGACCTGGACCGGCGCCGTGGCGACGAGGCCTGCGCTGGTCACCGCCTGCACGGTGCCGACGCCCGGGGCCTGGCCCACGACGTCGCCGTTCAGCGAGTCGGTGATGGTCACGACGTCGGGGGTGAGCGAGCGCCAGATGACCCGGGCCGGGCCGAGCACCGACCCGTCACCTCCGAGCGCGCGCGCGGCGAGCCGGTCGTTCTCGGCCTGGAGGAGGTAGATCGTGGCCGGGTCGATGACGATGGACGCGGTGCCGGCGGGAGGCGGCGGGAGCGCCACGGCCTGCGCCTGGCGCGGGGCCGGGGTGGGCGGCGAGGCGGCCTCCTGGGCCGGCGCCGCAGGCTGGTCACCCGGCGTCACCAGCACCGGAACGCTCACGACCTTCCGCCCGGCGCGGACCTCGATGGTGGTGGTGCCGGCGGTCACGCCGGACACCTTGCCGTCGGCATCCACCCGCGCGATGGTCGCGCGGTGGCTGCGGTAGACGAACTTCGCGGTGCCGATGATGTTCCCCGCCCCGTCGAACGCCTGCGGAAAGAGCGACTGCGTCTGCCCCACCTTGAGCGTCAGCGCCTCCGGGGTGACCTGGAGATCGGCGACGTTCTGGGCCACAGCGGGCGTGGTGCCCGCCGCGAGGGCGAGACCGACGAGCGCACGCAGGATGGTCCGGCGAGTGGTCGGCATGGCAGACACGGGGCTCGGGAAAGAGGGGGGTGCGTCACCGAGAAATATGTGCCTTCCCGGGCCCACCTGCAACCATTTGCGACACAACGACATAAAGGCCCGTTAGCGGCGGGCGAGCCGCACTTCCACCCGGCCGTAGGCGTCCACCGGATCGCCCGGTCCGGGGAAGGTGACCGCGACCGGCGCCCCGCCATCCACCCGATCGAGGGTGACCGTGGTCCCGGCCGGCCCCTCGAGGGTGAAGGCGACGGAGTCGCCGGCGGCGCGCAGGTCCACCAGCCGCACCGCCCGGGACCGGTCGCCGCGACGGGGCGCGAGAGGCGGCAGGATGAGCTCCGGCGGCTGGCGGAAGGTGACCTCGAACGTCGCCGAGTCGCCGACGGCAACGTCGCAGCTCGGCTCGGTGGCGCGCGGCGTGGCCACGACCGGGCAGGCGAGCGGCGCGTGGTTGAACGCCACGGACACGCTGTCGGCGCCGGCGGGGAGCCGGGGCGCGAAGCGCACGCTGTCGGGGCCGCCGCCCCGACGAACGAGCGTCACCGCCAGGCGTCCCGCGTCGCGCCGGAGCCGTGCGGTCCAGCGGCCGGCGCCGGCGGGGAGCCGCTCCGCGACGAGCTCGCGCCCCGTCCACGGCAGCGCCGGCGCGAACGTGACCCGGCCGGCGGGCACGTCGGGCGACCAGCCGAGCAGGCCGCGTACGGTGGCGGTGAGGATGAACGAGGTCCCGAAGAACTGCTGGGGCACAGCGGTCTCGAGCGGCTCGAAGCTGGAGCCTGACCAGACCTCGGGATTCCGGCCGAGGGCCATGGTCCAGCCGGAATTGATGATGGCCTCGAGATCGTGCCACCCGGCGTAGGGATTCCGCGCGGCGAACTGGCCCAGCGCCGACCACCCGGTGACGAAGGGCCAGACGGTGCCGTTGTTGTAATGCATCGGGTCGAAGAGGCGGCTCTCGGAGGCCAGCGAGCGCACGCCCCAGTCGGTCGTGAGGGTGGCTCGAGCCTGCGCGGCGGCCTCGCTGTCGGCGCGGGCGCCGTCGAAGAGGCCGAGCGCGAGGGGGATGCTGGGCCAGACGGTGAGCTCGGGGCGGGTCTGGCCGCTGTCGAGGAGGGCGAATGCGTGGCGGCCGACGGCCGGGAGCCAGAAGCGGTCGCGGAGCGAAGCGAGCGCCTTGTCGTGCAACGCGCGCGCCTCGGCCGGAAGCTTCTTCTCCTTCATCGCGGCCGCCATCCGGGCCACGCGATCGAGCGCCTCGACCCAGACGCCGCTCAGGTAGATGTCCGACTGCACGCCGAGGCCGAGGTCACCGACCTCCACCGCGCCGAGGCCGCCCTTGGAGTTGAGCATCAGGCCGGTGGTCGGGTCCACGGTGCCGCGCGACCATTCGTACGCGTGGCGGATGGCGGGCCACACGCGCCGGAGCGACGCGGTGTCGCCCGTGGTGCGCCAATATTCGCCCCACGCGAGGATCCAGTACGGCGTGGTATCGGCGTGGTAGAACGCGTACGGATAGGCGGTGAACCAGTCGAGCCGGCCGGCGGCCTGGGAGATCTCGTGGGGGATCTTGCCGTCGGCGCGCTGGTAGCGGGTGAAGAACTCCAGTCCCTGGCGGGAGAGGTCCCACTCGCCGGCGGCGGTGGTGCCCAGGGAGTTGATGGAGGCGTCGCCGCCGAAGAACCAGCCGAATCCCGGTCGGGTGCCCCGGCTGCCGCTCGGCCCGTAGCCCGCCACCAGGCCGCAGCCCAGGTCGGGATTGCAGACCATCGCCTCGTCGAGGTTGAGCGCGGCCCAGCTCACGGCCTCGTCGAAGCGCGGGTCGCCGGAGTGGACGGCGACCGCGGAGTCCACCACCGCCTGTGCGTGGGCGGCGCGGGCGGCGTAGAGCGCGGGGACGCTGTCGAGGACCCGGTGGTAGAGCGCGATCACCGAGTCGCGCGGCATCGCGCCGCCGGCGATGACGATCGGGATCCCGGCCGCGTGGACGTGCACCAGCCGGCCTTCGGGCTCGCCGGGGCGCGGCATCGGCACGGGGCCCTGGTCGCCGACGGCGATCCGCAGCTGGCTCGGCGATTCCGGGACGTTGTGCGCCGGCTGGTTGGTGGCGGCGGTGGTGTACGGACTGCCGACCATCGCGTTGTACTGGCGACGGCTCTCGGAGAGGACGAAGGCGCGCTGGGCGTCGTCCCAGAAGACGTACTGCCCGCCTACCGCGCCCGGCCAGGCGAGGTCGAGGTCGGAGACGAACTCCGCCAGGATCTCGATCGGGCGCACCGCATCCACCTCGAGGACGACGACCGCGGCGGGCTCGTCTTCCACGGCGAAGACCCGTTCGCGCACGGTGAACGCGGGGTGGGTGTAGGTGATGGTGAAGCCGGCGGGGCTCACTTCGACGCGACGGGCCAGCTCGCTCGCCGGGATCGGCTCGGCGTAGAACGGCGTCTGGAACCGGAGCTCGAAGTTGTGCAGCAGCTTGACCGGCCAGCCCCACATCTCGAAGCGGCCGAGTTCGTCGCCCATCACGATGCTGCGGCGTCCGACCGCGCTCACGAAGGTGCCGCTCCGGGCGGGGCCGGAGAGGTCGAGGGGACCGTGGCGCCAGGCGATCGGGGTCGGCGTCGGGGGGGCGGGAGCCTGGGCCGCGACCCCGGGGCTGAGGATAGCGGCAGCCGTGGCCAGGGCGGTCACGCACCTATATAAGGAAGGGGCGAGGCGCATTGGGGCGGGATTCCTTATGTAAGTCGTTGTACCGCAAAGAGTTCTGCGTTTGTCGCCCGCCAGAGGCCGGGAATCCGGCCTGCGGGGCGTCAGGGGGTGCGGCCTGGGGCCGTCCAACTTGCACAACGTGCGGGGGCGTGCAAGTTATATGGGTTCGTGGGCTGGGGAGGATGCTCCCCGGAGACACCTTGGCGGCGGGTCGCGCCGCACAGCACCGGAGGACGGAACGATGGCCGAGCTGAGCGATATGGAGATGGGTTGGTCGGGCGCCGGCTGGATGGATCCTGCACCGATGCCGAGCACGCCTGAACCGGCTCCGATGATGCCGCCGGCGGCGGCGCCCGTGGCCAAGGCTGCGGCACCTCGCAAGCCGGCCGCGAAGAAGAAGCCCGCCAGGAAGAAGCCCGCGCGCAAGGCGGCGAAGAAGAAGCCGGCGAAGAAGGCGGCGCGGAAGCGGCCCGCGAAGAAGGCGGCCCGTCGGAAGCCCGCGCGCAAGGTGGCCCGGAAGAAGCCGGCGCGGAAGGCCGCGAAGAAGCGGCCGGCCAGGAAGGCCGCCCGCCGGAAGCCGGCGAAGAAGGCGCGTCGGCGCCGCTGACCGGCCCGGACGCACTGAGCGCCCCGTCGACGTGACGGGGCGCTCTGCATTCCGGGGTCAGCGGGCGAGCGCCGCGGCCGCGTTGATGAGCGCGATGTGGGAGAGCGCCTGGGGGAAGTTGCCGAGGAATTCGCCGGTGGCGGGATCGAGCTCCTCGGCGAAGAGGCCGAGGGGGCTGGCGTAGGCGAGGGTGCGCTCGAAGACGTGGGTGGCTGCGCTCCGGTCGCCGATGCCGGCGAGGGCCTCGGCGAGCCAGAACGAGCAGGTGACGAACGCGCCTTCGTGGCCGTCGAGGCCGTCGCCGTTGCGGTAGCGGAACACCAGCGCGCGATCGGGGGCGGTGAGCTCCTGGGCCACCGCGCGCACGGTGCCGGCGACGCGGGGGTCGTCCCAGGGGAGGAAGCCGACCAGCGGGATGACCAGCGTGGCCGCGTCGAGCGCGTCCTCGCCGTAGGCCTGGACGAAGCTGCCGCATCGGTCGGACCAGCCGTGGGCCAGGATAT
>CAMLHU010000197.1 GCA_946479825.1 uncultured Gemmatimonadota bacterium | reverse complement strand
GTTCCGCTCGACGGGCTCAAGGAAGCTGTACGGATACCAGGTGTGCCCCGCCGCCTGCGGCGCCAGGTGCGCCCACCCGGCCGACGCCACGGCGTGCGCCAGCTCGAGCATCGACTCCGCCTCGGCGCCGCGCCCGTGCACCGCGAGGAGCACGTGCCGCGCGTCCGCGAGCGGGACCCCTCCGGCAAGCACCGGGCGCCCGCCGTGCGGGCCGGGCGCCGAGAGCGTGCGGAGGTCGGTCACGTCAGCGGGTGGCGTAGGAGCGGCTCGAGCCGTCCTTCTGGAAGATGACCACGTCGTAGTGCTGCGGGTTCGGGCCGTCCATCCCGGGAGATCCCGTCACCATCCCCGGCACCGAGAGGCCGAGCGCGGCCGGGCGCTCGCGGAGGATGCGGTGCACCAGGTCGGCGGGGACGTGGCCTTCGACGACGTACTTCCCGGCGATCGCCGTGTGGCACGACTGCAGCGCGCCGGGGACGCCATAACGGCGCTTGATGGCGTCGAGCGCGTTGTCGTCGAGGTCCACGGCGTCCACCTGGAAGCCGTTCTGGCCCATGTAGCTCACCCAGCTCTTGCAGCAGCCGCAGGTGGGCGACTTGTAGACCTTGATCGGCGTGCCCGGCGCCACGGCGGGGGTGAGGGCGGCGAGGCGCTGGGGCAGCGAGGTGGCCGCGGCGCCGAGCGCGGCGAGGGCGATGAACTGGCGGCGTTCCATAGGGAGGCTCCTTCAGGGTCGCCCGTGGAAGGTAATGGCGGACGGGCCGGTGACGCGACACTCCACCGGGATCCCGCCGTTGGTGGTCCGCCACGCCGGCCGGCTGGGCAGGCCGACCGCGGCGGTGAGGGCGGCGTCGGGTGACAGGAACGTGAGCGACGCCCCGGGCGCCCCGCCCAGCCGGCCGAGCGCCCGGAAAAGCGGAGAGAGGTCCGCCCCCTCGCCGACCCGCACCCCGTACGGCGGGTTGGTCACGATCGCCGTGTGCTCGGCGGGCGGGAGGTCGCGGATGTCGGCCTCGCCGAACTGGACCAGGTCGGCCACGCCGGCTCGGCGCGCGTTGCCGAGGGCGGCGCGGATCGCCCCCGGATCCCGGTCGCTCCCCACCAGCCGGCCGCGATGCCGCGGTGGTGGCGGCGGAGCGGCGGCGGCGCGCACCGCCTGCCAGCGCGCCGCGTCGAACGTGGGCCACCGCTCGAACGCGAACGACCGGTCCCACCCCGCCGGGATCCCGGCCAGCCGCCGCGCCGCCTCGATCACGATCGTCCCCGCGCCGCAGAACGGGTCGTGCAGCGACGCGTCGCCGCTCCACCCCGACGCGGTGAGCATCGCGGCGGCCAGCGTCTCGCGGAGCGGCGCCTTGGCGGTCTCCTGTCGCCAGCCTCGGCGGTAGAGCAGCTCGCCGCTGGCGTCGGCGCTGATCGTCACTTCGTCGTTCACCACCCGCACCACGAAGAGCTGCGGCACGGCGGTGACGGCGTCGTCCGCCGCGTCGTCGTCCTCGCCCGCGCCCTGCACCACCGACACCCCGGGGACCCTGGCCGCCACCAGCGCGCCGAGCCGTTCCGCGATCGCGTCCTGGTGGTAGAGCCGCGACTTCCGGCAGGTGACCCGGAACGCGACCGTCGCCCCCTTGGCCACCCACGCGTGCCACGCCAGCCGCTCCGCGCGCTTCTCGAGCTCCCAGAACTCCGCCGCGTGGAACCGGCCGATCCGCACCGTGACCCGGCTCGCCACGCTCAGGTGCAGGTGCGCGGCATAGAGCTGCTCCGGCGTCATCGCCGCCGCCACACCCCCCGGCTCCGCCGACTTCGGCACGAGCCCGAGCGCCGCCAGCTCGGCCCCGAGCAGCGGCTCGAGCCCGGGAGAACAGCTGGTCCAGGTGGAGTAGGAGGTGGACACGGGTCGGTCGTGAGTCGTGGGTCGTGGGTCGTGGGTCTTGTCGTGCGGGGACACCTTTCGCGTCTTCACCTCCTCACCTCCTCACCTCGTCACCTCTTCACCTCGTCCCGCTTACCTCTCACCGCTCAACCGCTCATCTGTCCAGCACTTCCCTCACCTTCTGCGCCAGCTGCCCCGGCGTGAACGGCTTTTCGAGGAAGGCGTGCGTCGGCGGGTGGACGCCGTGGCGGATGACGGCGTCCTCGGTGTAGCCCGAGAGGAAGAGCACTCGGGTACCGGGGTGGGTGCCGCGCACCTGGTCGGCGAGTTCGCGGCCGCCCATCCCGGGCATCACCACGTCGGTGACGAGCAGGTCTATGGTGCCGGTATGCTGCGCCAGCTTGGTCACCGCCTCGAGCGCGTCGCCGGCGGTGATGAGCTTGTAGCCGAGCGGGGCCAGGGTGCGCTCCATCAGGCGGCGGATCCCCGGCTCGTCCTCCACCACGAGGAGGGTCTCCTTCCCCTGCACCGCCGCCGGCGCGACCGGGGCGGGGGTCGGGGCCGCGACCGCGTCGTCCGGGAGCCGGGGCAGGTAGACCTTGAAGGTCGAGCCGCGCCCGACCTCGCTGTAGGCCCAGATGTAGCCGCCGCTCTGCTTCACGATGCCGTACACCGTCGAGAGGCCGAGCCCGGTCCCCTCGCCCGCGCCCTTGGTGGTAAAGAACGGCTCGAAGATCCGCGGCAGCACGTCGGGCGGGATCCCGGTACCGGTGTCGCTCACCTCGATCACCACGTACCGCCCCGGCTCGGCGGGGGCGTGGGTCTCGACGTAGTCGCCGTCGAACTCCCGTTCCGTGGTGCGGATGGTGAGGACGCCCCCTTCGGGCATCGCGTCGCGGGCGTTCACCACCAGGTTCATCACCACCTGGGTCAGCTGGTTCGGGTCCACCCGCACCCGGCCGATGCCGGGATCGAGCCGCACCTCGAGCCGGATGTCCTCGCCGATCACCCGCTGCAGCATCCGCTCGACGTCGTGGAGGAGTGCGTTCGGGTCGACCACGCTGGGCGCCAGCATCTGCTGGCGGCTGAAGGCGAGGAGCTGCCGGGTCAGGTCGGCCGCGCGCCGAGCGGCCTTCTCGATCTCCCCGATGTCCTCGAGCCCCTCGTGCCCCGGCCCGAGCGCGCCCCGCACCAGGTCCACCGAGCCGAGGATGGCGGTGATGAGGTTGTTGAAGTCGTGCGCGATCCCCCCGGCCAGTCGGCCGACCGACTCCATCCGCTGCGCCTGACGGAGCTGGTCCTCGAGCTTGCGCCGCTCGGTCACGTCCATCGCCATCGAAGAGATGCCGGTGAACTCGCCGTTCGGGCCGTAGAGCGGTGCCGACGACAGGGCGATCACGATCGGCGTGCCGTCCTTCCGGTGACGGTCGAGCTCCACCGCGGCGAGCGTCGCGCCGTGGCGGCACCGCTCCACCAGCGCCCGGGCCTCGGCAAGGTCCCCCGGCCCCAGGGTGGGGAGCACCCGCCCGACGGCCTCGGCGGCCGTCCAGCCGAACATCCGCTCGGCCGCGCGGTTCCACGAACCGACGATGAGGTCCGGGTCGAGCGTGTACGTCGCCAGCGGCGACGTCTCGACGATCGCGGCGAGGTGCTGGGAGGTCTCGCGCAACTCGGCCGCCGCCGCCCGGGTCCGGGTCACGTCGCGTGTCACGCCGGCCACGCCGACGGGCTCGCCCGCTTCGGTCGTGACCGGGGTGAGCGTGGTCTCGACCAGGCGGACCTCGCCGTCCGGGCGGAGATACCGCAGTTCCCCGCGCCAACTCCCCCGGGCCCGCGCGAGGGCCATCAGCTCCGGGACGGTCGGGTTCCCCGGGGCGTGCCAGAGCCCCACGGGCCGCCCGATCAGCTCTCCCCGCGGCCGGCCGACCAGCGCCTCCGCCGCCGGGTTGAGGTCCACCACCATTCCGTCGTTGTCGGCAATGATGACCGCGTCGGTGGCGGCGCCCACCACGAGGGCCCACCGTCGAGCCTTTTGCTCCGCCTGCCAGCGGCGGGTGACGTCGAGCGCCATCCCAAGGAGACCGACGGCGGCTCCGTCCGGTGCGGGGAGGGGGACGAAGTAGTTCTCGAAATGGACGTCGCCGACCTGGTTGGTGGCGACGATGGTCTCGCCGTCCATCACCCGGCGCAAGACGTCATCGCCCGTGATGACGGACCCGTCGGGCAGGGTGAACGCCATCGCGCCGTACAGTTCGTGCGCCGAGAGGCCGACGTACTGGTTTGGCGCGAGCCCCACGTCGCGGAGCGCCCGCCCCTCGGAGAGCGTGAACCGCCCGTCCGCCCCGACCGCGAACAGCGTGAGGGGCGCGTGGTCCACGACGGTGCGCAGCAGCGCCAGGGTCTCGGCCTGCGCGCGCTCCGCGCGCCGGCGCTCCGTGACATCCACCGCGTACGAAATGAACGCATCGCGCCCGCGGAAGGTGAGGCGCGCCCAGGTGATCTCGACGTCGATCACTGTGCCAGTGCGGAGCCGGTGCCGCCACGCCCCCGCCGCCACCGCCGCACCGCGTGGCAGCTCGCCGGCGTGCTCCCGGATATACCGCTCGAAGGCGGGGCCGTCCTCCGGCGGGCGGATGTCCCGCGCGTTCATCCGCAGGAGTTCCGCC
>CAMLHU010000196.1 GCA_946479825.1 uncultured Gemmatimonadota bacterium | reverse complement strand
TCACCAGCGCCAGAACCGCTCCGGGCTCATCGCGGGGAGCCCCTCCACCGCCGGTACCTCGCCCGCGATGAGGTCGCGGATCACGCCGCCCGTCAGGGCCGCGAGCAGGATCCCGTTGCGGCCGTGTCCGGTCGCATACCAGAGCCCGCGCGCCCGGGGCTCGGCGCCGACGATGGGCAGTCCGTCCGGCGTCACCGGGCGAAGCCCCGCCCACGTTCGCGACACCTGGGCCGCCGCGAGCGGCGGGCAGAGCGCGGAAATGCCGGCAAAGATCGAGGCGAGCCCCGCCGACGTCGTCTCCGCCGCGAACCCGGCGTACTCCATCGTACTGCCGACGATCGCTTCGCCCCGTCGCGCCACCATATAGCAGCGGCCGCCGTGGACCACGGCGGGCTCGATCCCCTCCGGCCACGGGAGCGCCGCCATCTGCCCGCGCACGGGCTCGACCGAGATAGGGCGCGGGAGTCCTTCGACCTGTGCGCTCCAGGCCCCGGCCGCGACCACCACGTGTTCGGCGCTGACCTGGCGTCCGATATCCACGCCGACCACCTGGTCCCCGTCGCGCCGCAGGCCCACGCGTTCCACCCGCTCGACGACCGCGCCCAGGCGTTCGGCGTCCTTGCGCAGCGCCGTGACCAGCGCCACCGGATCGAGCGCGCCATCCTTGGGCGCCCAAAGGGCGCCCAGCGCCTCGCCCAGCCACGGATAGCGCGCCTTGACCTCGGCCGGATCGAACCAATCGCAGAGATGCCCTTGCTGCCGCTGCCAGCCCGCGCGGGCGCGGAGCTCGGCGACGTCCTCGGGGCGCGTCGCCACCCGGGCGATGCCGTCGAGCCAGAGCCCGATGTCCGCCCCGACCGATTCCTTGAGCGCCGCCGCCAGTTCGACGTATCGCTCGCGTGCGGCCACGGCGAACTGGAAGAGCGGGTCGTCCGGGCCGGCCTCGATCTGCGGAGCGAGCATCCCGGCGGCGGCGCGCCACGCCTCGCCGGGGGCCGAGCCTCGCTCGAGCAGCAGCACGCGCCGCCCCGCCGCCGCGAGTTCGCGGCCGCAGGCAGCACCTATCGCTCCGGCGCCGATGACGATAACATCAAAGGTATCTTGCACTTAGCGGCTCGACGAAACTTTCTGAAACGTTGGCCGTATGGGCGGGCGACTCTCTTCCCGGAGGAAGATAGATGTTCCGGACATTGCTCGGGTACGCCGTACTCGCCGTGGTGGCCTGGTTCGCGCTGCAGATCGTGCTCGGGCTCTTCGGGATCGTGCTCGGCCTGATCTTCAAGCTCCTCTGGCTCGCCGCGATCGGCTTCATCATCTATCTGGTGATCCGGATCGTGAGCCCGCGGACCGCCGACAAGATCGAAGATACGGTCAAGGGGAAGTGAGCGCGGGAGCTTGGACTCTACGCTCCAAGCTCCAAGCTCCAAGCTCCTAGCTCCTAGCTCTTCGCTCCCAGCTCTTCCAGCACCCCCCACACCAGGAGCGGCAGGAGCAGCTCGTGGTGGCCGGTGAGTTGGATCCCCGTTCCGCCGGCCTTGGTGGGGCGCTGGACCACGTTGACCCGCGGCCGGTAGTGCCGCTGCATGTCGAAATCGGCGGCCAGGAAGTTCCGCGGCCGCCCCTCCCCGATGTTCCGCGCGATGGTGAGCGCCTTGAGGAAGACCTCGGGCATCACCACCGCGCTCCCCCAGTTGAGCACCGCACCGCCTTCGTCGATCACCGGCAGCGACCCGGCGAGCCGCCGGAAGTCGCGGTGGCTGGTGTCGCCGAGCGCTGCGCCGTCGGTGTCGGGGTGCTGGTGGATGATCTCGGCGCCGATGGCCGCGTGCACGGTGACCGGCACGTCGTGCGCCAGGCAGCCGAGCAGGACCGACACTTCTCGGCCGGGCAGCACCTTCCGCTCCGCGAGGGCGCGCGCCAGCCCTTCGCCGAAGCCCCAGCCCTCCCGACTCGCCCGCCGGACCGCTGCGTTCATTTCCTTGCCGGTCTCTTCCGCCATCCCGAAGGTGCCGTCGCCGAGGCCTGCCTCGACGTCCTCGCTGGTGCCGCCGAAGGCCGCGAGCTCGAAGTCGTGGATGGCGGCGGCGCCGTTCATCGCCACGTGCGCCACGATCCCCGCGTCGAGCCAGGCGCGGATCAGCGGCCCCAGGCCGACCTTGATGACGTGGCCGCCGAGCAGGAGGACGACGCCCTTGCCGGCGCGCCGGGCCGCCGCGACGTGCGCGATGACCGTCCGGAGGTCGCGGGCGGCGAGGATGTCGGGGAGGCTGTCGAGGAAGGCGCGGAACGACCGGTCGGCGCCGGGGGGGTGGGCCAGGAGCGCGCCGTCCACCTTGTTGCGCCGCGCGCCGATGGGGACGGTGCGGACGCGGCTCAGGTCGGCCTCGCGATAGGTCATCCGCGGGCCGCCGTGGAGTCCGCCGCGGGGATCGTCATCTCCTTGAGCTTGAGCGCGATGACCCCGAACGGGAATCGCGACCGGATCTCGACCGGGATCCGGAGCGCGTCGTCGGTCAGGTACACCCGCGCCTGCGACGACTCGGAGAACATCCCCTGGGCCCGGATGACCGGGGCCAGCACGAGGCACTGCACGTGACGCCCGTCGGGCAGGTCGCAGCCGTCGCGCTTGAGGACCTGGATCGTGACGGGATTGTGGTCCTTCATGAAGTAGCGATCGAAGGTGTACGTCTTGCCGACCTCGAGCGGGATCGTCCGGACGAAGTAGAAGAACGCCGCGTCGTCCATCGGATCGGTGGGCGTCGCGTTGTGCGCCGTGTCGCCGAGCGTGCGGTAGTACCCCGAGTCGGGGAAGATGAGACGGTCGCGGAGCCAGAGGGAGCCGTCCTCCATGTTCTTCTGGAGGAACCGGCGGCTCCGGAAGTCGCGGATGCCGGTCCACGAGGTCAGCGTGTCGTCCACGGTGAAGAACAGCGCCCGGCCGTTCAGCGTGAAGCGGAAGACGAACGACGGAGCGCCGCGCACCGTGTCCACCCCGGTGAGCGACATCGACGCATCGCCGATCGAGAGCACGCCGAGGCGGGCGGTGTAGCGGTACATCTCGCCCACGCGGAACGGGTACTGGCGTGCGGCCGTGGTGGTGTCGGCCTGCGGCGCGGCCAGCTGCAGCGCGGTGAGAAGTGCCACGCCGATCATGCGGTCGCCTCCTCGGCCTGCGCGCGCGGCGTGCGCTCGGTGGACGGTGGCGGGACGTCCTTCAGCAGGCGGCGCTGGGCCCACAGCGCCCGGGCGGCGGCCCAGGGCTCGAGGCGGCTCGCCCGGGTGCGGAGGTCGTGCCGTTCCGGCGCCCGTACCGTGTCCACCCGGCGGGCGTGCCGCGCCGCCCGGGCGATGAGCTCGGCGTTGGCGGCCCAGCCGTCGGTGCGGATCAGGCGGTCGCCGGCGGTGCGGAATGCGTTCCGGAGCGTCACCAGCCGGAAGGCCGCGTAGCCGGAGACGGTGTCGCGCACGCCTGGGACGCGCGCGGCGCGCGGCACCAGGAGCGGCGCCCAGCGACGCAGCCAGCGATAGCCGCGGGTCGGCTCGCTCGCCGGATCGAGCGCCCCGTCCGCGACGACCAGGTCGGCGCCGCTGTCGAGCCGCCGGACGATGTCCGGCAGCACGGACGGGGCGTGGGTGAAGTCGGCGTGGAGCACCACGGCGCAGTCGCGCTTCGGCCGGTCGGTGCGCTCGGTGGCCAGGCGGAGGAGTTCCTCCACCGTGCGGCCATAGCCCTGCCGCTCACGGTGACGGATGATCGTGAGCGGGAGGACCTTGGTGTATGGGGCCAGGACCTCGGCGGTCGAGTCGGTGGACCCGTCGTCACCCACGAGCAGCTGGTACTCGCGGGAGAACTCGGTGAACACCTGACGGACCTTCCAGAGGAGGAGTCCGACGGTCTCGGCTTCGTTATGGCACGGTACGCAGACGTAAATCATTGTGTCGTTGGCTGTTGGCTCAGGGAACGATACACCGCCAGCATCCGCTCGGCCATAGCGCGGTCGCTGTAGGCCTGGACCGTTTGCAAGGCCCGTTCCACGAGCGTTCGGCGCCGATCGGGCCGCTCAAGCACCTCTTCGACCGCCGTAGCGAGCGCGGCGCTGTCCCCGATCGAGACCAGCGCGCCGGCGCCCGCGCCGAGCAGGTCGGGGATTCCGCCCGCGCGGGTCGCGACGACGGGGACGCCTCGGGCCATCGCATCGAGGATCGAGCTTCCCAGTCCCTCTTCCTTCGAGCTCATCACGAACACGTCGGCGTCGGCGATGACGGCGACGCCGTCCTGGACCTGGCCCAGCAGGTGAACGACGCCGGTCAGGCCGCGCGCAGCGATCTCCCGCTCGAGCGGCTCCCTGAGCGGGCCCGACCCCGCGATGGCCCAGTGCAGCCCGGGGAGGCGGGTGCGGAGGTGGGCCGCCGCGGCCAGCAGCGTCGCCTGATCCTTGTGGTCGACCAGCGCCGCGACGTTGACCGCGAGCGGCGTGCCCGGGGCGAGGCCGAGCCGCGACCGCGTACCGTACGGCGCCACGGCGCGCACGTCGTCGAGCGCGACGCCGTCGGGGAC
>CAMLHU010000195.1 GCA_946479825.1 uncultured Gemmatimonadota bacterium | reverse complement strand
GCTCGGCCCGGGCGCGGCGACGGCGGACGCGGAGCTCCGGCTCGCGCGTCCGGGAGAAGCTGCGCCCTACGGCGCGCTCCTGACCGGCCCCCGGGCGACCATGCAGGGCGCGACCGCCCGCCTCAAGGTCGCCGGGGCCGCCGACGGCACGGAGGCCGACCTGCTCGCCGCGCGGATCCTCGCCGGGTGGCCGGCGACCGGCGCGGAGATCGACGAGAAGACCCTCCCGCAGGAAGTCCGCTTCGACGAGATCGGCGGCGTGAGCTACACCAAGGGATGCTACCTCGGGCAGGAGACGGTGGCGCGGGTGCACTTCCGCGGACACCCGAACCGTGAGCTCCGCGGGCTGCTCTGGGAAGGCTCGGGCCCGCTCGCCGGTCGGGCGATCGTCGAAGGAGACCGCGAGGTCGGGACGATCCGATCGTCGGTGCTCATCGAAGGGGTCCGTTACGGCCTCGCCCCGATCCGGCGGGAGGTAGTCCCCGGCAGCGTCGTGACCGCCGGCGGGCAACCGGCACGGGTGACCACCCTCCCCTTCCCGGCGCCCGCACTCCCCGCGTGATCTTCCTGACCGGCGGCACCGGGCTGGTCGGCCGGGCCGTGCTGCAGGAATTGCAGAGGCGCGGCCTGCCGTGCACGGCGCTCGTCCGGAGCGCGCGCGGCGCGGAGATCGTCACCTGGCTCGGCGCTCGTCCGGTCTTCGGATCTGTGGAAGATCCACACGCCTGGTCCGCGGTGGACGGCGTCGCCGCGATCGTCCACGCCGCCGCCATTCTTGCCTCCCCCGACGGATGGCCGGCCTTCGAGCGGACCAACGTCGCGGGGACCGCCGCCGCGGCGGCACGCGCCCGGGCGCTCGGCATACCGCTGGTCCATATCTCTTCGGTGGCGGTGTACGGTGACGTGACCGCGGCCGGACCCGGAACGGTGGGGGAGGACCTGCCGCCGCGCCCATTGCCGCGGGCCAACTACTACGCGCGGTCGAAGCGGCTGGCCGAGGCGGCGGTCGCGGAGGCGGAGGCGGGCGGGCTCAAGGCCGTGATCCTGCGGCCCTGCCCGGTCTATGGTCCCGGCGACCGGCTGTTCCTCCCGCGGCTGGTCCAGCAGGTGCGGCGCGGGTGGTTCCCGCTGGTCGGCCGCGGCGACCGCGCGGTGCCGCTGGTCCACGCGGGCAGCGTGGCGAGCGCCGTGATGGCGGCGCTCGACCGGCAGGCCTTCGGCCAGCGGTTCAACGTCACCGGCGACGGCGCGATCACGGCGGCGGAGATCGTCGCCGCGGTCGCGGAGGGGCTCGGGCGCCGGGTCCGGACCGTGCGGGTGCCGGAACACCTGGCGGTGGCCGGTGCGGCGGCGCTTGACCTGCTCGACGCCCTGAGGCCTGGTGGCGGGCGGCGGCCCGGAACGGCGCGCACCGGGGTCGCGTATTGGCGCGGAGGCGACCCGTTCGATCCGGGGCGGGCCCGGGCCGAGCTGGGCTGGCGCCCGACGATGGACCACCGGGCGGAACTGACGGCGCTGGCCCGGGCCGGAACGACGAAGGCCCCGGAGTGACCGGGGCCTTCGCGAGACGTTCCGACTGGCGCTGCGCTTACTTCTTGGCCGGGGCGGCCGGAGCGGCCTTCATCCCGGTGTCCATCTTGGCCATGCCGGTGTCGGCCATCTTCTTCGTGGTGTCGGCCGGCATCGCGGCGGCCGGCGCAGCCATCGCGGCGGAGTCAGCGGCCGGCGCGGCCGGCTTCTTCTCGGCGCAGCCGGCCAAGCCGACCAGCGCCACCAGGAACAGGGCCTTCTTCATGGGGTCCTCTGAGTGGTAAAGGTGCCAGTGGGAGTCTCGTCGGCCCCGCCGCCACTGTCGCCGGACGGAGCAGGGCACGAAGATAGGGGAGCCCCTGTGCCTGTCAAGCCGGCCCCATTCCCAGCAAGGCCGGAACTCTTGCCCCGATATGGGGTTACGGCTGGGAGTCGTGAGTCGTGGACCGTGGGTCATAGCTGGCGCATCGCCGGCATCACCCACCCCTGCACGCCAGCTCCTGCTCCCGGCCTCACGACCCACGACTCATGACCCGCGACCCGCGACTCACAGATCACGACCCTATGACCCTGCCATCCACTCTCGGCGAACTCCGCCGCTCCGCCTGGGCGGAAGCCCCGCTCCGCGGCCGTTCGGTCCGCGACGAGCTCCGCCAGAACGTCCTCCGGGCACTTTCGGCCGGCGAGACGCTCTTCCCGGGCATCGTCGGCTACGAAGACACGATCGAGCCGCAGCTCGTGAACGCGCTGCTCGCCCGGCATCACTTCATCCTGCTCGGCCTTCGCGGCCAGGCGAAGAGCCGGATCCTGCGCCAATTGACGCGATTCCTGGACGAGCGGATCCCGGTGATCGCCGGGAGCGAGGTGAACGACGATCCGTTCGCTCCGATCTCGAAGTACGGTCGGGAGCGGGTGGCGGAGCTCGGCGACGCCACGCCGATCGCGTGGCTCACCCGCGACCAGCGCTTCGTCGAGAAGCTCGCGACCCCGGACGTCACCATCGCCGACATCATCGGCGACGTGGACCCGATCCGGGCCGCGCGGGGGGGCCACGTGCTCTCCGACGAACTCACGATGCACTTCGGCCTCCTCCCGCGCGCCAACCGGGGCATCTTCGCGATGAACGAGCTCCCCGACCTGAGCGGGAAGATCCAGGTCGGCCTCTTCAACGTCCTGCAGGAAGGGGACGTGCAGCTCAAGGGGTATCCGGTCCGCCTGCCACTCGACGTGCTGATGGTCTTCACGGCCAACCCCGAGGACTACACCGCCCGCGGCAAGATCATCACCCCGCTCAAGGACCGGATCGGCTCGGAGGTCGTCACCCATTATCCGCGCTCGGTGGACCTCGGGATGGCCATCACCCAGCAGGAAGCCTGGCTCGCGCGCGGCGGGCTGCCGGTCGAAATGCCGCCGTTCGTGGCCGAGGTGGTGGAGCGGGTGGCGTTCGAGGCCCGCGAGGACCGCCGGGTGGACCGCCGGTCGGGGGTGAGCCAGCGGCTCCCGATCTCGGTGCTCGAGAACGTGGTGTCCAACGCCGAGCGGCGCGCGCTCGCCACCAAGGAGTCGGCGATCGTGCCGCGGCTGAGCGACGTCTACGCCGCGCTCCCGTCGATCACCGGCAAGCTCGAGCTCGAGTACGAGGGCGAGCTGCAGGGCGCCGACACGGTGGCGCGCGAGCTCATCCGCCGCGCGGCGGGCAAGGTGTTCGACGAAGCGCTCGGCGACTTCGACTTCCGGCCGGTCGTCGCCTGGTTCGACCAGGGTGGCGCGCTCAAGGTGGGCGTGGACGAGCGGGCCGAGGCCTGCCTCAAGGGGTTCGGCGCGGTGCCGGGGCTCCTCGACGCCGTCGAGGCCGCCGGGCTCGGTCACCGCAAGCAATCGCCCGCCCTGCTCGTGGCCGGCTGTGAGCTTGCCCTCGAAGGGCTCGCCGCCCACCAGCGGATCACGCGGACGGAAGAGATGGGCTACGTGCGGGTGCGGGGGGAGGGGCGGAGGGGGGAGAGGTGAGGGGCCGCTATCCGCTATCCGGACGGTAGCGCGAGGGCGCGAGAACTCAGCTGCTACGCCGATCAACGGATAGCGGATAGCGGATAGCGGACGGCGTTCCGAGCAGCGTCCCCTTCACCACCCCATCGCTCTCGCCCGCCCGACGATCACGTCGGTGGCGCCGTCGTAGCCGAGTGCGGCGGTATTGAGGACCATGTGGTAGCCGGCGGGGTCGGTCCAGTCGCGGCCGAAGTATTCGCGGTGGTAGCGGGCGCGGCTCGCGTCGGTCTCGTCGACGAGCCGCGCCGCTTCCTTTTCGCCGACCGACAGTCGTCGCATCGTCTCGGCGATGCGGGCGGCGCGCGGCGCCACGAGGCGCACGTGGAGGGCGCCAGGCTCGCGGGCCAGGACCGCGACGGCGGCGCGCCCCACCAGCACCACCCGCCCGTGCGATCCGATCTCCTGGACCACGCGCTCGGTGATCTCGACCAGGCGCGGCTCCTCGAGCGGCTTGAGGGCGGCCGCGGCGTCGGGGGTCAGGATCTCGGCCGACGAGGCGGCGAGGGCCCGGACGATCCGCTCGACAAGCCCCGGCGCGCGCTCCTCGCGCTCCGCGACCTCTTCGCGGGCGAGGCCGGCGCGGGCCGCCACCTGGTCGATCAGGTCGTTGTCCACCACGGTCCAGCCGAGCCGCTCCGCCACGAGGGCCGCCACCCGGGAGCCGCCGGCACCATATTCGCGCGAGAGGGTGATCAGCATCGCATCCTCACAGGGCTGGTTGCGGAGCGAGCGCGGGCCTGGCCCGCCCGACGAACCTGAGCGCCACGAGCCCCACCACCAGGCACACCGCCCCGCCGATCCCGTAGGCCATCCGGGCGCCCCACCGCTCGGCCACCCACCCCATCTCGAAGCCGCCGAGCGGGGCCAGGCCGACCGCGATGAACGAGTAGAACCCCATCACCCGGCCGCGCAGGTGGTCGGGGGCCTGCGACTGCAGGAGGGTGTTGGTGAAGATGGCGTTGAACACCCAGGCGCACCCGGTAAAGGTGAGCCCGACCAGCGCGAGCG
>CAMLHU010000194.1 GCA_946479825.1 uncultured Gemmatimonadota bacterium | reverse complement strand
AAGGCCCCGGTGTACGTGGACGGCAAGCTCAAGCTCACCCTCCGCGGCGACGGGATCGTAGGCGAATTCCTCCAGCTGCTCGAGGACTACGTGGCCGAGCGCTACGGGGCCGCCGAGCCCGCCGGACGGTGACCGGGGACGCCCTCGGCACCCTGCTTCGCGACCGGCCGCTCGCCGCGCTGCCGGCGCTCTTCGGCGCCGGTCTCCTCACCAGCCTCACGCCCTGCGTCTATCCGATGATCCCGATCACCGCCGGCGTGCTCGGCGGGGCGGGGGCGCAGGGGGCCGGCCGGCGCCGCACCGTCGCGCTCACCGCCGCCTACGTCGTCGGCCTGGCGCTGGTGTACGCCTCGCTCGGGCTCCTCGCCGGCCTCTCCGGGTCCATCTTCGGCACGGTGAGCTCGAATCCGTGGGCGTACTTCGCCATCGCCAACCTGCTGCTCGTGGCCGCGCTCGCCCTGCTCGACGTCTTTCCGGTGAGCGCCCCGGCGCGGCTGGTCCAGTGGGCCGCCCGGTTCGGCGGCGGCTCGCTTCCGGGCGCCTTCGCGATGGGGGCCACGTCCGGGCTCGTCGCGGCGCCGTGCGGCGCGCCCGCCTTCGGCGCGGTGCTCACCTTCGTCGCCGCGACCCAGAGCGCCGTGCTCGGGTTCGTCTACCTGTTCGTCTTCTCGCTGGGGCTCACGGCGCTGCTCGTGGTGGTCGGCCTCTCGGCGGGGACCGTCGCGGCGCTGCCGCGGGCCGGGCGCTGGATGGTCTGGGTCAAGCGCCTCTCGGGCGTCGTGCTGCTCGCGATGACCGAGTACTACCTGGTCAAGATGGGGAGCGTGCTATGAGATCGTTCGTTCGGGCCGCGGCGCTCGCGGCCCTGCTCGCGGTGGGGGGTGCGGCCCTCGCACCCGCGCCGCTTCGGGCCCAGGATGAGGGGATCCCGGTCGGCACCGCCGCGCCCGCGGTCACGATCAATGACCTCGACGGCACGCCGGTGGACCTCGGCAAGGTCATCGGGACCCGGCCCGTCGTGCTCGAGTTCTGGGCCACCTGGTGCGAGATCTGCCGCGCGCTGATGCCGCGGGTCCGGGAGGCGGCGGCCCAGTACGGCGGCCAGGTCGCGTTCTACGGCGTCAACGTGACGGTCAATCAGACCCCCGCCAAGGTGCGGCGCTACCTCGACCAGCACCACCCGCCGTTCATCACGCTGTACGACGCCAAGGGGGTCGGGGTGCGCGCCTACCAGGCCTACACCACCTCCTACGTCGTGATCATCGACCGCCACGGGAAGGTGGCCTATACTGGAAGCGGCGCCGACCAGGACCTCGGCGCCGCGCTGGCCCGCGTCACCGCTGGCTGACCCGCCCGCGTCCACCCGCACCTTCGAGCCGCCGATGCGCTACGCTAGCTCCCTCGTCGTCCTCGCCATACTGCTCGCCCCGCCGGCCCTGCGGGCGCAGAACCCTGCCGCCTTCCTGGTCGACGGACCGGAGGAAGGGCGGAAGGCGCCTACCTTCACGCTCGACGCGGTCGGAAAGGACGGCCCCCAGGACCGTCCGTTCGACCTCACGCTCCAGCTCGGCCGCGTGACTGTGCTCGCGTTCTATCAGCGCGACTTCACCCCCACCGCCACGAAGGAACTCACCACCTTCAGCGACCGCTTCGCCGAGCTGTTCGGCGACAGCACGACGGTGGTCGGCATCGGGGTGGATTCGGTGCCGGTGCACTTGAGCTTTGCCCAGTCGCTGGCCCTCGGCTTCCCGCTCCTCGCCGACACCGGACTCCACGTGGCCCGGATGTACGGCAGCGTCCGGAGCGACGGGTACGCGCGGTACAGCGTCTACGTGATCGGCCCCGACGGGAGGGTGCGCTGGCGCGACCTGCGGTTCGACCCCGACAAGGATCGGTCGTACGACGACCTGAAGCGCGCCGTCGCGGCGGCCCGTCAACCCGGCCGCGGTCGGTGACGCTCAGTCGGGCGCTCGCGGCAGGCCTGGCCGGTTGGCTGGTCGCCGCGGCACCCCTCCAGGGCCAGGGCGCCGCCGTCGATTCGCTGGCCGACCGCTACTGGCAGCTTCGGGACGGCGCCCCGGCCGCCCTGCGGGACATCCAACGCGCGGCCGCCACGGTGGACGTGGGGACGCTCGACTTTGCCCACCGGACCGTCCTGGCGGCGCTGCAGGACGCCATCACCGTGGCCCTCGCCACCCGGGCCTGCCGGGCCGACCTTCTGGCCGTAGACCCGTTCGACGGCCCCCAGATAGCCCTCCCGGCGCAGGCCGCCACCCTCCCCTCGGCCACGCCCCAGGAGCGGGCGCGATCCCTCCATCAATGGCGCCAGGTAGGCATCGCCCTGGACGGGTACGTGCGCGACCTGCGCGCCGGACTCGCGGCCGGGTACGTGGCCCCGCGTCCGCTGGTGGAGCAGGTGCTGGCCCAGGTGGCGGACCTGATCGCCATCCCGGTGGACTCGAACCCACTTCTCCCGCCCGCCGCCCGCCCAGGGGCCCCCCATCGCGACGATCGCTGGGGTGGCCAGATGCGGGCCGAGGTGGCCGACGTCATCGTGCCATCGTTCCGCCGGGTCCTCGCGTTCCTGCGCGAGTTCTATCTGCCCCGGGCGCCGGAGGGATCGGCGCTGGCCGCGGCGCCCGATGGAGCAGCCTGCTACCGGGCCCGGATCCGCGCGTTCACCTCGTCCGACCTCGGCGCCGATTCCATCCACGCCCTCGGGCTCGCGGCCGTCGCGCGGGAGCGGGGAGAGCTGCCTGACTCGGTCGTCCGGCGGCTGCGTGACGATCAGGCGCGCCGCTTCCACGGGCCGGCGGAGCTGATCGTGGCGGCCCAGGGCGCGGTCAATCGCCTGGCGGGTGCCACCGCGCAATTGCTCGATGGACCAGCCCCGGCGCCGCTCGTGGTGGCGGAGACGCCCCGAGAACGCGGAGCGCTCGCCCCGTGGGTCGCCCTCGCTGAGCTCGACACCTCCCGTGTCTCCCGCGGCGCCCTGCTCGTCAATACGATGCACCCGGGGGACTTCCCGTGGTTCGCGCTCGAGGCCGTGGTCGCAAGCCAGGCCTTTCCCGGGCGCGCGGCGCGGCAGGCATCGCTCGATCGGCTGCCGCTCCCCGAATTCCTCCGTCACGGCGCGGATGGCCCCGGAGCGGAGGGATGGGCGCTCTACGCCGCGCAGCTGGTCGCGGAATCGGGCGGCTACTCGAGCGATCCACAGCGGGTCGGCCAGCGGTGGCTGGAGCAGCTCGCAGCGTGCCGCCTCGTGATCGACACAGGCCTCAATGCCCTCGGGTGGTCCCCCGATTCCGCCGCCCGCTACCTTCAGGTTGCCGCGGGCCTCACCCCCGCCGAGGCGGAGGCGGAGGTGGACCGCGCGCTGGCGCACCCTGCGGCCGGGTTGGCGGGTTGGTTCGGTGAGCGTGAGATCCTCGACCTCCGGGACTCCGCTCGCGCCCGGCTCGGCACGCGCTACTCCGCGCCGGCCCTCGATAGCGCTGTGGTGGCCGCCTCCGCGCTTCCACTGCCGCTCCTGCGCCAGAGCGTGCTCCGCTGGGCCGATTCCGCCGCTTCGGCCACTACGCCCTCCCGCTAGGCTGTTCCCTTTGCAATGCCCCATCCTGGAGGTCGCGTGTCTTCCAGACTGATCTCGAGCCTCATCCTACTCGGCACGGCCGTCGGGGCTGCGCCGCTGGCGGGGCAGAGCGGGTCGGCCACAGCCTTCCCGTGGTTGCTGTACGGTATCGAGGGAGGGACGTGCATCCATTTCCTGGCCCCACGGGATGTGGCCCAGGATCAGCTGCCGAACGGCTTTGAGGCGGCCGCGGCCACGGCCGTCACCGGCCTGGAGCCCGCCTTGGCCCGTGAGATCGCCGCCGACAGCCAGTACGGGGCCTGGATCCCCTCCAAGCTCTGCTGGCTGGCCGCGGATTCGGCCCGGGCCGGCGGCCGGACCACATCTGCCAAGTTCAAGGCCAAGACCGGGGTCCTGGAGCCGGTCGTCGTCGGCTACTGGGCCATCGCCGCGGTGGACCGGAAGGCCCAGGGTCAGGGACCCCGCTGGATCGGGGCCTCGGTCTTCACCAATGCCGGAAACCTGTCGTTCATCCTGGGCCCAACGCGGTACCGCACCGCCGAGGCACGGATGTCCATCACCCCCATCGATTCCACCGCCGACCACCGCTACCAGCTCAAGGTGGACCGGGTGACGATCTACTGGGATGGCGCTCCCGGTGACCCGAGACCTGCCCCACCCCCCGACACCCTCACCATCCGCCAGGGCTTTGCCGACCTCACCCTGACCACCGAGACCCCCGGAACGGCCTTCGAGCCGGTGGGCAACCTCCGCATCCAGGGGAAGGGCGACCTCTTCAAGGCGATCTCCCCAGGCCCGATCCGCTTCCTCGGCCCGCTGGTCCGGGGGAAGGGGGAGGTCAGCTGGGAGTTTGTAAGGTGAGCGGTAAGCGGTGAGAGGTGAGCGGGGGCGGGGGCGAGAGGGGGAGGGGCGAAGAGGGGACGAGGCGAGGAGGTGATGAGGGGAGGAGGTGGGGTCATCCTGAGGGGGCGGAGCGGCCGAAGGATCGCCTGACACGCCTGGTC
>CAMLHU010000193.1 GCA_946479825.1 uncultured Gemmatimonadota bacterium | reverse complement strand
TGCTAGGCGCCGCCCACGCGATGGGCGAGACGTGGACCCGCCGGCGGCTGGCGCACGGCGGCTCCGCCTTCGGGATGAACAGCTACAGCTACCTGCTGCTGGGGCTCGCGTTCCTGCTGGCGCTCTGGCTCACCGACGTGCTGTTCGGGTGGGTCCCCGTGGCGGGCGCGCTGGTCCAGGGCGCGGCGATCCTGGTGACGTGGGTGCTGGCCACGGCGGGATTCGGCGCGGCGCTGCTCTCGCGCGCCGGGCTCCGCGACGCGTTCACCGGACGGATCCTGCCGGCCGAGGCGCTCACCGACGAATACCTGTGGGCCACGCCGCAGTTCGGCGTGCCAGCCGTCCAGCGCCCCACCCGCACTCCACCGCCCAAGCCGTGACCGCCCGCCGACTCGCGGTCGCGGGGGTGCTCCTGGCGTGCTGGCCGGGCGCCCTCGCGGCCCAGACCCTCCGGACCTTCACCGTCTCCCGTGACCGGGGCGGCGAAACGGCCCTCTCGGCCCGCGTCGAGTTCGCCGCCGGGACACTCCGGCTCGGCGCGGGCCAGCGCGGCACGCTCTACCGGATGGACCTCGATTTCGATGCCGAGCGCTTCACCCCCCTCGCCCGTTTCGACGGCAGCGGCGCGACCGCGACGCTCGGCGTCCGCGGGCTCGCCGACGGCGGCTTCCGGATGGTGGACCAGCGCCAGCTCGCGCAGCGCGCGGTGATCGCGCTCGCGCCCGACGTGCCGCTCCACCTGGACGTCACCGTCGGCGCGGGCTTCGGCACCGTGGACCTGGGCGGGCTCGACCTGGCCGACGCCGCCATCCACACCGCCGCGAGCCGCACCACCGTGCGCGTCAGCCGCCCCACCACCGGCCACTGCACCTCGCTCGACCTGGACGCCGGCGCCGCCGAACTGTCCACCGAGACGCTCGGCAACGCGCGCTGCGCCAACATCAGGTTCGAGGGTGGCGTCGGCCAGGTGACCCTGGACCTCACCGGCGAGTGGTCAGATGCGCTTCGCGTCGAGGCCAAGATGGCGCTCGGCGAGCTGCGCCTCCGCCTGCCGAGCGACGCCGGCGTCGAGATCGTCCTGGACCGGACCCTCACCTCGTTCCAGCCGACCGGCTTCACGCGCCGTGGCGCGATCTACACCTCGGCCAACTTCTCGCAGGCGAAGCGAACCATCCACGTGGACGTGACGACGGCGGTGGGGGGGATCGGGGTGGAGTGGGTGGGGGGGAAGTAGGGGGAGAGAAGAGGGGAAGAGGAGAGGAGAAGAGGAGGAGAAGAGAAGAGGCGGGAGACGGGAGGCGGGCTGAGCGGCGAGTTGCGGGCGGCGGGCGGTGGAAGCGTCTCTCCCGATGACTTTGACGCGTGCTCGCCGTCCGTTGCGCCTCCCGTCTCCCGTCTCTCGTCTCCCCCCTCACCCCCCGAGCCGCGCCACCACCCTCCCCCCCACCCCGATGCCGAGCCGGGTGGCGGCTGAGCCGTCGCGGACGGCGATCTCGAGCTCACCGCCGGAGCCGGGATACGCGAGGAGTTCGCCGCGGGGCACGTCGCCGAAGGTGTGACGGAGCGGCCCGACCTCGATCCCTTCCACTTCCAGCACTGCGTAGGCCGGGACCTCGTCGGACCTGAGGCTGGTGATCAGGTTCCCGAAGCGGTCCACGTGCAGCACCTCCCCCACCAGCGCCTTTCCTTCATAGTGCGACGTGATCGGCGGCAGCCGGACCGGCGCGCCGGTCATCGGCGTGCCGAGCGACGCGGGCGACGCCCCGACCGCGAGGGCGGCGGCGGCGGGGGCGAAGAGGTCGCGACCGTGGAAGGTCGGCGCGGCCGCGGGAGGGACGGGCAGGACCCAGGGGATCGAGTCGGCGTTGAGCACCGGCGTAAGCACGCCGTTGTCGGGCGCCACGAACCAGTGGCCGTGGGCGGCCACGGCGATGGCCCGGCGCTCGGTGCCGACGCCGGGATCCACCACGATGAGGTGCACCGTCCCCTCGGGGAAGCGGCGCCAGGTCCGGCCGAGGAAGTAGGCCGCGGTCCGCACCTGGCCGGGGGCGACGGCGTGGGAGATGTCCACGAGGGCCACGCCGGGCGCCTTCGAGGCGAGCACGCCCTTCACCTCGCCGACGTACGGATCGGCGGTGCCGAAGTCGGTGAGCAGGGTGATGGCGGGGGCGGGCACGGCCTCAGCCGCGGATGATGGGAACGCGGACCGCCCGGCTGCCGAGCGCCGCCACCACCCGCTCGGACACCGACGCGAGGACCCTTGCGGCCTCGCTCTCGGGTTCTGCGACCATGATCGGGAGCCCGCGGTCGGCGTGCTGCGCCACACCGGGCTGGAGCGGCACCTGGGCGAGCAGCGGCACGCCGAGCTCGTCGGCGAGCCGCTGGCCACCGCCCGCGCCGAACAGTTCGATCCGTTCGCCGGCGGGGGTGGTGAAGCCGCTCATGTTCTCGATGACGCCGAAGACCGGCACCTGCACTCGCTCGAACATCTTGGCGCCGCGGAGTGCGTCGCCGACGGCCACTTCCTGCGGCGTGGTGACGATGATCCCGCCCGCCACCTGGGTCGTCTGCACCAACGAGAGCTGCGCGTCGCCGGTGCCGGGCGGGAGGTCCACCACCAGCACGTCGAGGCCGCCCCACGCCACGTCCTTCAGGAACTGGGTGATCACCTTCATGATGATCGGCCCGCGCCAGATGACCGGCGCGTCGCGTTCCATCAGGAAGCCGAGGGAGATGAGCTTCACGCCGTGGGCCTCGAGGGGGATGATCTTCCCGCCCTCGACCGGCGGCTTCTCGAAGAGGCCGAACATCCGCGGGATGTTGGGGCCGTAGATGTCGGCGTCCATCAGGCCGACCTTGAGGCCGGCCTTGGCCATCGCGACGGCCAGGTTGGCGGCGACGGTGGACTTCCCCACCCCGCCCTTCCCGGACGACACCGCCACCACCTTGCCGAGCTCCGGCCACTCGGGAGCGACCGGCACCGGCTGGGCGCCGGCGGGGGCGCCGGGCGCGGCGTGGGTGGTGGCGGCGGGGCCGGCAGGATCGACGACCGTGATCTTCACTTCCTGGACGCCCTCGAGCGCCCGGAGCGCGGCGCGGGTCTCGCGCACGAGGGTCGCGGGATCGTTGCGGCCAAGCAGGAAGGTGAACGCGACCCGGCCGGCGTTCGCGTCGACCTCGAGGTCGCGCACCATGCCGGCCGAGAGGAGGTCGTTCTCGAGGCGGGGGTTCTGGATCCGAGAGAGCGCCGAGGCGACGCGGGTCTCGAGGGTATCGGACATCGGGGTTCCGTGCGTAAAGGCTGGTTGCGATCCGCGACCCGCTATACCGCCATCACCGACCGCACCTCGGGCACGGCCTCTCGCAGGCGGATCTCGATGCCGTGCTTGAGCGTGAGGGTGGAGGCGGCGCAGCCGTGGCAGGTCCCGCCGAGCCGGACGGTCAGGATACCGTCGGCGTCGTCGAAGTCCACGACCTCGACGCTGCCGCGGTGGGAGGCGATGTAGGGACGCAGGGTGTCGAGGGCGGCCTCGATGCGGTCGAGCACTTCCATGGCGGGAAAACTAAGGGTGCCACCGGGGGGGTCAAAGCGCGGCGAGGTACTCCCGCGCGGCGGCGAGCACGGCGGCCTGGGCCTCGGCCAGGGAACCCGGGAGCGAGGCGCCGGCGGCCTTGGCGTGCCCGCCGCCACCGAACGGGGCGGCCAGCGCGGTCACATCCACGCCGCCGACCGACCGGAACGAGACCTTGACCCGGCCCCCGGCGATCTCGCGGAAGAGGAGCGCCAGGCGGACCCCCTTGATCGACCGGGGGAACTCCACGAGCCCGTCGAGGTCGTCGGCGCCGACGCCGTGGCGTTCCATCGCCCCGGGCGGCACGGTGACCCAGGCGAGGCCGGGCCCCTCTTCCACCACCAGCGTGTCGAGCACCTCGGCGGTGAGGCGGACGCGGCCCTCGGGCACGCTGCCGTAGAGGTCGAGGTACACCTGTTCCGGGTCCACGCCGGTCTCGAGCAGCGCCGCCGCGGCGCGGAGGGTGCGCGGGCGAGTGTTGCTGAACCGGAAGCCGCCGGTGTCCGTCACCAGCGCCACGTACAGCGCGCGACCGACCTCGGGGGTGAGCATCCAGCCATTCCCAACGGCGATCTCCGCGATCAGCTCCCCGGTGGCCGCGGCCTCGGCGTCCACGTAGCGCGGCCCCTCGGGGAGCGTCCCCGGGCTCAGGTGATGATCCACGCAGCCCACCGTCACGCCGCGATCGCGCACCACGTCGCCGAGCGAACCCAGGCGCCCCAGGTCGGCGATATCGAGCACCGCGATGGCGTCGGCGCGGCGGAGCTCCTTCACCGCCTCGCCGCTCCGGTCCACGCCCGGGAGGTCGCGGAAGAGGAACTCGTAGCGGGCCGGGGTGAGCGAGGGGTTGGTGATGACCGCGTCGATCCCCTGCCCGCGCAGGAGATGGACCAGGCCGACCTCGGAGCCGAGCCCATCGCCGTCGGGATTGACGTGGGTGGTGAGGCAGACCCGCTGGCCGGGCTTGAACAGCGTCGCAAAGGCGCGCGCAGCGGCGGTCTTCTCGGGCGTGAGGGAGAGGGGCAT
>CAMLHU010000192.1 GCA_946479825.1 uncultured Gemmatimonadota bacterium | reverse complement strand
TCCATCTCCCAGAACCACCTCTCGCTCGACGCGCCGATGACGCCGGGCGAGGACAACCGGCTCCTCGATTACCTCCCCGACACCCAGAACCCGGGCCCCGACGCCGAGACCTTCGAGCACGCCCTCACCGAGTCGATCGAGGAGGTGCTGTCGACGCTCAAGGACCGCGAGGCCAAGATCCTCCGGCTGTACTTCGGACTCGACGGCCCGGAGCCGATGACGCTCGAGGAGATCGGCAGCCGGCTCGGCATCACCCGCGAGCGGGTCCGCCAGATCAAGGAGAAGGCCCTCACCCGGCTCCGCCACGTGAGCCGCGCCAAGGCGCTCGAGAGCTTCCTGGCGTGAGGTGGTGAGCCGCAGACGAGCATCTCCGCCGCCGTTCCCGCTCACCGCTGACCGCCTACCGCTCACCGCTCACCGCTTACCTCTCACCACTCACCCGTCCCCCCCACGCATGGCCTCCAATCCCTCCTTCGACATCTCCACCGGCGCCGACCTGCAGGAGGTGGACAACGCCGTGAACCAGGCGACGAAGGAGGTGGCGCAGCGGTACGACTTCAAGGGCACCCACTGCACCATCGAGTTCGACCGCGACAAGGCGGAGATCCGCCTCGCGGCCGACGACGCCTACCGGATGGAGGCGCTGGTGGACGTGCTGCGGGGCAAGCTCATCAAGCGCGGAGTGCCGGTGCAGAACCTGGACCTGGGCGAGGACATCCCGGCCACCGGGGAGAGCGTGCGCCGGGTGGCCACGCTCACGCAGGCGATCGACAAGGAGACCGCCAAGTCCATCGTCAAGGCCATCAAGGACCAGGCGTTCAAGAAGGTGCAGGCCACCATTCAGGGCGACGAAGTTCGGGTCAGCGCCCCTTCCCGCGACGAACTCCAGGCGGTGATCGCGTTCCTGCGCACGCAGGACTTCGGGATCGCCCTCTCCTTCGGGAACTACCGCAGCTGAGCTCGCGCCGGCGCCGGTTCGCGTGGATCGCCCTCGTGGCGACGGCGTGCGCCGCGCCGGAGTCGTCGGTGGTCGCGCCGCCCGAAGCGGCGCCCGCCGGCGGGCCGGTCGTGGCGGTCGGCGTCGCGACGTCGGCCCCTCGCGTCACCGTGGGGGGCGGCGATGCCCTCCGGCTCCGCTCCGCCGAGGGGCGCCCCCTTGGCGCCATCGCCGCCGGCCGCACGGCCTCCGCCTCCGCGACCGGCTCCGGCATCACCCTCATCAGCGACGACGGCCGCGACCCGGCCCCCACGACCGTGATCGTCACGCCGATCGGCGGGGACGGGCTGGTCCGGGTGGACGGCCGGGACTACCGCGGGACGGTCGAGCTCCGGCGCGACGGCCGCGGGCTCACGGTCGTGGACCGGGTGGGGCTCGAGTCGTACCTGGCCGGCGTGGTCTCGGCCGAGCTCGGCGTCTTTCCCGAAGGCGACGACCAGGCGGTGATGGCGCAGGCGGTCGTGTCGCGCACCTATGCCATGCGGAACCTCGGGCGCTGGCGGGCCCAGGGCTTCGACCTCGCCGCCGACGTCGGCGACCAGCGCTACGACGGGGCGGGCGGGGAGACCCCGCAGGCGTGGCGCGCGGTCCGGGCCACCACCGGACAGATCCTGACCTGGCAGGGGCGCCCCATCGACGCCTTCTTCCACTCGACCTGCGGGGGAAGGACCGCCGACGCCACCGAGGTGTTCTCAGGCGGGAGCCGCCCCTACCTGCGCTCGGTGGCCGACGTGGATCGCGACGGCCTGCCGTACTGCCGGATCTCGCCGCGCTACCAGTGGCGCGAGGCGTGGAGCGGGAGCGAGCTCGTGGCCGCGCTCCGGCGCTCGCTCCCCGCCGAGAGCGGCGTCCCGGCCGCCGCCATCCGCGAGGTCCGTTCGATCGGGGTGGCTTCGCGCTCATCCTCGGGGCGGGTCGCGTCGCTGCAGATCGACCTGGGTGGCCGGACGGTCACCGTGACCGGCGCCGCGGTGCGGCGGGTGCTGATCCCGGCGGGACAGGACCTGCTCCGGAGCGCGGCGTTCACGCTGTCGGCCGAGCGGCGGTCGGGGCAGGTGACCGCGCTGGTGGCGGAGGGCCACGGGTCGGGGCACGGGGTGGGGCTCTGCCAATGGGGCGCCATCGGCCGGGCGCGCGCCGGCCAGCGCTATCCCGAGATCCTGCGTGCATATTTCCCGGGCACCGTCCTGACCCGGCAATACTGACCCTCACCGAACGGATCTTCGCATGAGCGCGCCCCTCAGGCTCGGCATCGTCGGCGCCGGCGCCGTCACCCAGGTGGCCCACCTGCCGGTCCTCCGGCGGATCAAGGACGTCGAGGTGGTGGCCCTCTGCGACGGCGACCTCCCGAAGGCGCGGGCGCTGGCGGGGCGGTTCGGCGTCAAGCTCGCGTTCGACGACATCGAAGAGCTGCTCGAGGCCGACGCGCTCGACGCCCTGCTCGTCGCCACGCCCAACCATCTCCACGAAAGCCACGTCCTCGCGGGGATCTCGGCGGGGCTCCACGTCCTGGTCGAGCGCCCGCTCGCGGTGAACGTGCAGGGCGCCCAGCGGATCGCGAAGGCCGCGGAGAAGCGCGACCGCATCGTGATGCCGGGGATGAACCACCGGTACCGCAATGACGTGCAGACCGTCCGGAGCTTCGTACAGAGCGGGGAACTGGGACAGATCGACAGCGTGCAGGGGGCCTGGCACGTCTTCCGACCGAGCCGGGCGCAGCTGGGCTGGCGCCAGCGGCGGGCGGAATCGGGCGGCGGCGCGATGCTCGACCTCGGCCTCGCGGTTCTCGACCTGGGGCTCTGGCTCGCGGGGAACCCGGCCCCGGTCCGGGTGAGCGCGACGCTTGACCGACCCGGGGGGGAGCGCGGGGTGGAGTACTCGGGGAGCGCGTTCGTGGTGTGCGAGAACGGCGCCTCGGTCTTCGTGGACGTGACCTGGCGCCATATCGGCGAGGGGGAGTACTTCGGCGTCGGCCTCAGGGGGACCAAGGGCGCCGCCGACGTGAATCCGCTCCGGGTGTGGAAGGAGCTCAACGGGGTGCCGGTGGACGTCTCGCCCACCGGCGCGTCGTCACGCGAGAGCGCTTTCAGCGCCTCCGTACGGGCCGAGTGGGCCCACTTCCTCGCCGCCATCCGGGGAGAGGCCAAGGCGCCGCCGATCGACGAGCACGTCACGCTGCACCGGGTGCTCGAGGCGGTCTATCGCTCGGCCGACGAGGGGCGGGAGATCGCGCTGTGAGGGGGCGCCGCGCCGCCCTCCTCGCGCTCGCCTCGCTCTCCGGCGCCCCGGCCCTTCGGGGCCAGGCTGCTCCGCCCGCCGCCGTGCCGGGGTCGGAGCTAGTGGTGTCCGTGGTGACCGTCGGGGCGGGCGCGGCCGTCTGGGAGCGGTGGGGCCACAACATGATCCGGGTGCGCGACACCCGGACCGGCCTCGACGTGGTATACAACTACGGGATGTTCGACTTCGGGGAGAAGGGGTTCCTGCTCCACTTCCTTGAAGGTCGGCTCAACTACTGGTCGGCGGGGTTCTACACCTCGCCGACCGTCGCATTCTACGAGCGGGTGCACCGGTCGCTGTGGGAACAGGTCCTGCGGCTCACGCCCGACCAGCGGCTCACCCTGCGGCAGTTCCTCGACTGGAACGCGCTGCCGGAGCACCGCTACTACCGGTACGACTACTACCGCGACAACTGCTCCACCCGGGTGCGCGACGCGCTCGATCGCGTACTCGGCGGGGCCATCGCCCGCGCCACGCGCGGCCGCCCGACCGGGACCACGTATCGCGACCACACCAGGCGGCTCACGCAGGACGACCCGTTCCTCCGGACCGGCCTGATGCTCCTGCTCGGTCCGGCCATCGACCGGCCGATCGACGAGTGGGAGGAGATGTTCCTGCCCGTCCAGATGATGGGCCGGCTGCGGGAAGTGACCGTGGACTCGGCGGGGAAGGTGCTGCCGCTCGTGGTCTCGGAGGACACCATCTACACCAGCGACCGGTATCCCGAGCCGACCGACCGCGGGCCGATGATCCCGTGGTTCCTGCTCACGGGCCTCGGGCTCGGCGCAGCCGTGGCCTTCGCCGGCCGGCCGCGGGCCGACGGCCGGCTCGGGGGGTGGTTCCCCGCCGGCGTGGGGCTCGTGACCCTGGTGTTGGGGATCGGCGGCCTGGTGGCGACCGGCCTCTGGGCGCTCACCGACCACGCGGCCACCTACAACAACCAGAACGTCCTGCAGGCCAACCTTGTCGCGCTGGTCCTGGCGTTCACGCTGCGGGGGGTCCGCCTGCGCCGGCCAGGGGCGGTGCGGCTGGCGCAGGGGCTGTCGCTGTTCATCGCGGCGGGCTCGGTGGCCGGCCTGCTCTGGCACCTGGTGCACGGCGGCCAGGCGAACGGCGACATGCTGGCGCTCCTCGTGCCGGTGAACCTCGGCGTGGCGGTGAGCGTGTGGTGGGGGGAGATCTGGGGGGTGACTGTCGGGAGCTGACGTTGACTCCGCGGTGATGTCAGAATGGAGCGCTTCGCGTGCTGACAATCGCATTGGCCGTGTCAGTGCTTGCCTTCGCCGGGGCCGCGGTGTTGCGGATAGGCCGGCGCCCATTTCGACACAAGGACGTGTACCCCAGTAAGATAGGGCACTTTCTTGATGTGTTGATCCGGC
>CAMLHU010000191.1 GCA_946479825.1 uncultured Gemmatimonadota bacterium | reverse complement strand
CCGGAGGCGCCCACGCCTGCTCGGGAACGGCCCCGGCGGGGGCGTACGCCGGGGCGGGGACGGCCGGGACCCAGCTGGGCACGCCGGCGAAGGCGCCGGCTCCGGCCGGGCTGAGCAGGTAGTAGAGGGTCCAGCCGGCGATCAGCGTGCCCGGCACGTAGTGCCCGGACACCACGGCCACCAGGCCGAAGGCGATCGCGAAGCCCTCGAACCCGACGGTGTACCAGCGCCACGCGGGCTCGGCCCGCATCGCCAGCCCCACGAACACGGCCGCCGCGGCGACGACGAGCGTCGGGATGGTCCACGAGCTGGACACGGTGCCGCCACCCATGGCGAGCAGGGCCGTCACGGCGGCCTGGAGGAGGAGCCGGCCGCGGAAGCCGGAGGTCGAGGACATGTCCCCTCATCGGCGTTCGCGGCGCGCCGCTTGACCCCCGCCGTACGCTCAGCGACGTGGACGAGCCGGACCCGCACTACCTCGAGCTGCTGCGCTCCTCGAAGCTCCCGCAGGCCTACCTGCCGGCGATGATGCCCGGCCCGCAGAAGCCCTGGGTGCGGGCGGCCGCGACCGTCGTGATCGGGATCTTCCTGCTGGCCACCGCGCTCGGCGTCTGCCTCACCTACGGCCCGGGCGCCTAGGCCCAGACGAGCGCGCGGCCGGCGCGGGGGTCCGGCTTCCAGCTGCCGCGCTTCGCGGTCCAGGTCAGCCCCGCGACGCTCACCCGGGAGATGCCGTACGACGACGCGTGGGCCACCAGCCACGAGGCGGTCGCCCAGGTCTGCGCCCGGGTGGCGGTGCGGGACAGCCCGCCCGGCCCGAGCTCGACCGTCGCGCGCTCCTGGACCCGCACGCCCGCCGCCGGCTGGGGGGACCGGTGGAACTGGCAGGCGAAGTCGGCGGCGACCTCTCCGGTGAGCGCGCGGGCGAGCTGGCGGGCGGCGTCCTCCCACTGGGCGTAGGCCTCGGGCGCCGCGCTGTGCTGCACCCGCTGGGCGGCGACCGTCACCGGCAGCGCGGCCCACCCCGGGACCCGGCGCAGGTGCAGGTAGAACGAGCGGGACGCCTGCACCGGGTCGCGCACCTGGCCGGGGCTCCCCCACCCCTGCGACGGCCGCTGCTGGAACAGCCCGAGCGAGTCGCGGTCACCGTAGGCGAGGTTGCGCAGCTTGGACTCCTGCAGCGCCGTGGCCAGCGCGACGGTGACCGCGTGGTCCGGCATCCCGAGCCGCTTGCCGACCGCGGCGATGGTCGCCGCGTTGGCCGCCTGCTCCAGGGTGAGGGCCACGGCACCGGAGGTGCACGCGGGGAGCGTCTCGACCGGGTGGGTGCCGCAGCCGGCGAGGCCCAGGGCCGCCAGCAGCAGGCCCGTCGCGCGCAGTCGCCTCCTCACCGCTCCATCCTGCCAGCGCGGGCGGCGCCCTCAGCGTGCGCAATGTCATGTTGCGGTGCCGTGACGCCTTCGTGTTGTCTCGGGATCATGGCTCGGCGGGCGGCCAAGTGCCGCCCGCTGCACCGCACCTTCGGGTCATAGAAGACACTGCACCCCGCAGGCGGACGCTAGCTCGATCGCGAGAGGAACACCTTGACCACCACAGCCCCGGCGGGCACGGGCGCGCCCGGACGCGCCAGCATCGCGGCCAAGACGCTCAGGACCGACAGGTGGTGGCTGCAGCCGCTCATCACCTTCACGGTGCTGGTGCTGTTCATCATCTACTCGACGATCCGGGCGTTCATGGGGTCGCACTACTTCCAGGACCCCTACATCTCGCCGTTCTACTCGCCGTGCCTGGCCAGCTCCTGCGGCGAGGCGCCGCACCTGTCGTGGTTCCCGACGAACGCGTTCTTCACCCCGGCGATCTTCATCCTCATCTTCCCGCTGGGCTTCCGGCTCACCTGCTACTACTACCGGAAGGCCTACTACCGGTCGTTCTGGCTGTCGCCGCCCGCGTGTGCCGTGGCCGAGCCGCACGCCAAGTACACCGGCGAGACGCGCGTGCCCCTGATCGGCAACAACATCCACCGCTACTTCTTCTACGCCGGCGTCGTGTTCAACGTCATCCTCACGTACGACGCGATCGTGGCCTTCATCTTCGAGGACAACGGCTCGAAGCACTTCGGCATCGGGCTCGGGTCCTTCGTCCTGCTGACCAACGCGGTCCTGCTGTGGCTCTACAGCCTGTCGTGCCACAGCTGCCGGCACATCATGGGCGGGCGGCTGACGCACTTCTCCAAGCACCCGCTGCGCTACCGGTTCTGGACGTTCTGCTCCAAGCTCAACCACCACCACATGAAGTTCGCGTGGATCTCGCTGGTGGGCGTCGCCCTCACCGATGCCTACGTCTGGGCCGTCACGTCCGGCGGCCTGTTCAGCGACCCGAGGTGGATCTCCTGATGACCGTCACCCCGCACAAGTACGACGTCGTCGTCATGGGCGCCGGCGGCGCCGTGCTCCGCGCGGCCATCGAGGCCCACAACGCCGGCGCCAAGGTCGCCGTCGTGTGCAAGTCGCTGCTGGGCAAGGCGCACACGGTCATGGCCGAGGGCGGCATCGCCGCGGCGATGGGCAACCTCTACCCGGACGACAACTGGAAGGTGCACTTCCGCGACACCATGCGTGGCGGGAAGATGCTCAACAACTACCGGATGGCCGAGCTCCACGCGAAGGAGGCTCCCGACCGGGTCCGCGAGCTCGAGGAGTGGGGCGCCCTCTTCGACCGCACCAAGGACGGCCTCATCAGCCAGCGCGACTTCGGCGGGCACCGGTACGCCCGGCTCGCGCACGTCGGTGACCGCACCGGTCTGGAGCTGATCCGCACCCTGCAGCAGCAGACCGTGAAGCTCGGCATCGACGTCTACATGGAGCACACGGTCACCAAGCTGCTGACCGCTCCCGACGGGTCGATCAACGGCGCCTTCGGCTACCGCAGGGTCGACGGCGAGTTCGTCGCCTGGGAGGCCCCTTCGGTCGTCCTCGCGAGCGGCGGCGTGGGCAAGGCCTACATCGTCACGTCGAACTCGTGGGAGTACACCGGCGACGGGCACTCGCTCGCCCTGTCAGCCGGCGGCTCGCTCATCAACATGGAGTTCCTGCAGTTCCACCCGACCGGCATGGTCTGGCCGATCTCGGTGAAGGGCATCCTCGTCACCGAGTCGGTGCGCGGTGACGGCGGCGTCCTGCTCAACTCCGAGGGCCGCCGGTTCATGTACGACTACATCCCCGACTTCTTCAAGAAGGAGACGTCGGAGTCCGAGGCCGAGGGCGACCGCTGGTACGACGACAAGAAGAACAACCGGCGGCCGGCCGAGCTGCTCCCCCGCGACGAGGTGGCTCGCGCGATCAACGCCGAGGTGAAGGCCGGCCGCGGATCACCCCACGGCGGCGTCTTCCTCGACATCGCGAACCGGCGCTCCGCGGAGTTCATCAAGAAGCGGCTCCCGTCGATGTACCACCAGTTCATGGAGCTGGCGGGCGTCGACATCACCAAGGAGCCGATGGAGGTCGGCCCGACGTGCCACTACGTCATGGGCGGCGTCGAGGTGGACCCGGACAGCCAGGCGGCCGTCGTCGAGGGCCTGTACGCCGCAGGCGAGGTCTCCGGCGGCATGCACGGCTCCAACCGGCTCGGCGGCAACTCGCTGTCGGACCTGCTGGTGTTCGGCAAGCGCGCCGGCGAGTCCGCGGCGACCCGTGCCACCACGGCGGCGCGGAGCCCGCTCACGGCCGACCAGCTCGCGCAGGCCGAGGCCGAGGCGCTCCAGCCGTTCGAGCCCGGTGGGGAGAACCCCTACGCCGTCTGGGACGAGCTGCGCGGCGCCATGCAGGAGCTCGTGGGCATCATCCGCAACGGCGAGGAGGTCAAGCAGGCGCTCGCCACCATCGAGCGGCTGAAGACCAAGCGCCTCACCGCCGAGGGCGGCCGGGCGTTCAACCCGGGCTGGCACCTGGCTCTCGACATGCGCAACATGCTGCGGGTCAGCGAGTGCATCGCCAAGGCCGCGCTCGAGCGCGAGGAGAGCCGCGGCGGCCACACCCGTGACGAGTTCCCTGCCGCCGACGCGGAGTGGGGCAAGACGAACCTCGTCTGCACGCTCAACGACGACAACAGCATCACGCTCACGCGCAAGCCGCTGCCGCAGATGCCGGACGAGCTCAAGCAGGTCATCGAGGAAGGGGCTCACTCGTGAGCGGCTCGCACGTCCCGGCCAAGTCCGGCACGCGGACCTACACCAAGAAGATGAAGGTCTGGAGGGGCGACGCGTCCGGCGGCGCCATCCAGGACTTCGACGTCGAGGTCAACCCGGGCGAGGTGGTCCTCGACATCATCCACCGGCTGCAGGCGACGCAGGCCGGCGACCTCGCCGTCCGCTGGAACTGCAAAGCCGGCAAGTGCGGCTCCTGCTCAGCCGAGATCAACGGCAAGCCGCGGCTGATGTGCCTCACCAGGATGGGCGACTTCGCCGAGGACGAGGTCGTCACGGTCACCCCGATGCGGACGTTCCCCGTCATCCGCGACCTGGTCACCGACGTGTCGTTCAACTACGAGAAGGCCGCGTCGATCCCGCACTTCACCCCGAAGCCCCGGGAGGCCGACGGGACCTACCGGATGCAGCAGGTCGACGTCGAGCGGTCGCAGGAGTTCCGCAAGTGCATCGAGTGCTTCCTGTGCCAGAACACCTGCCACG
>CAMLHU010000190.1 GCA_946479825.1 uncultured Gemmatimonadota bacterium | reverse complement strand
TGAACCCGCACGACATCCTGCGGATCAAGGGCCCGCGCGCGGTGCAGGAGTACCTGCTGAACGAGGTCCAGGAGGTCTACCGCCTCCAGGGCGTGCGGATCAGCGACAAGCACATCGGCGTCATCGTGCGCCAGATGCTGCAGAAGGTCCGCGTCACCGACCCGGGCGACACCGACTTCCTCGAAGGGGAGACGGTCGACCGGCTGATCTTCCGGGACGAGAACCTCCGGGTCGAGAAGAAGAAGTCCGCCCCGGCCGAGGCCGAACCGGTGCTGCTCGGCATCACCAAGGCCTCGCTCACGACGCAGTCGTTCATCTCGGCGGCGTCGTTCCAGGAGACCACCCGCGTCCTCACCGACGCGGCGATCCGCGGGGCCAAGGACGACCTCCTCGGCCTCAAGGAGAACATCATCATCGGGCACCTGATCCCGGCCGGCACCGGCCTCTACCGGTACGCCGAGATCGACATCGAACCGCCGGCGGGGTATGAACCCCCGCCGCCGCCGGAGCCGGGCACGGAACAGCCGGTCGAGGCGGTCGCCTCCGCGGCGATGCTGGCGGACGACGAGTGACCTGACGACGCCCGGCCCCACGGCCGGGCGTCGGTCTCCCTATGCGCCGCCTCCCGCGCCTCCGCGCCCTCCTCCTCGCCCTCCTGTTCGTGGGGGCGGGGTCGGTCGCGCCGGTGCTGGACGCGGTGCTGTACCACCGCGGCAACGACGCCGCCGCGCGGCCGCACGTCGAGATGCGGGACAACCCGTCCTGCCACGGCGAGCGCTGCGTCCTCCCCCTCTTCCAGGCCACCTCGGGCGGCGCCCCCGCCGTCCGCCAGGCCCCGGTCCCGGCCGGCGGGCACCAGCTCGCCGTCCTCAGGCCGGCCACCGACCTCCTCCCCCCGGCCCGCCATCCCGGCAACGGCCGGTCCCGCGCCCCGCCCTCGCTCCTCGCCTGAACTGACGCAGTCCGTCCCCCGGTGACCCGGCCCCCGTGCCTTCGCGCACGCCCGGATCGCCGCCGTGACCCAGTACAGACGACCCTCCCGTTCGGGGGAGGGGGAGCCTATGGCAAGCAGACTCGCAGGCATCGCCCTGGCCCTGGCCGGGGTCGGCGGGCCGCTCGTGGCCCAGTCGCCGCCGTCACCGCTCGCGCTCACCCGCGCGGACGCCGTGGCGCGCGCCCTCGCCCACAATCCCCAGCTCGACGTCGCGCGCGAGCAGATGGCGCAGGCGCGCGCCCGGGTCACCGAGGCGGCGGCGTTCCCGGATCCCGACCTCTCCGCGGACTGGACCGGCCTGCCGGCACCCTTCCGGGTCGGCTCGGGGACCGGGAGCGACTACGGCGTCGGCCTCACGGTGCCGTTCCCGCAGAAGTTCTTCCTGCGCGGCAAGGTCGCGAACGCGGACTACGAGGGTTTCCGCTTCGCCTGGCTCCAGCTCCGGCAGGCCACCGCCTCGCAGACGGTCCAGGCCTACGACGCGCTCCTGGTCGCCCTCCGGCATCGCGGCGACCTGACCGAGGCCGACTCGCTGGCGCGCGACTTCCTGCGGAAGACCGAGTCGCGCTATCAGGCGGGGATGGTCGCCCGCATCGACGTCATCAAGGCGCAGGTGGACGTGGCGCAGGCGGGGAACCAGCTGATCGCCAACCAGCGCGACATCGCCAACGCCGCCGCCGCGCTCAACCGGCTGCTGGGCCGCACGCTCGGCGCCGCGGTCGTGCCGAGCGACTCGCTCGCCATCCCCGACACGCTGCCCGACCTCGATTCGCTCGTCGCCGCGGCGCAGACGGCGCGGCCGGAAGTGCAGGGGCTCGCGAGCGCGCGCCGCGGCGCCGGCGCCGCCGCCTCGCTGGCGCAGCAGTACCTCCTCCCCGACCTCTCGCTCGGCGTGAGCAAGAACCTCGCCGAGGGGACCCCCGACAGCTACACGTTCGCGGTCGGGTTCACCCTGCCCCTCTTTTTCTGGAACCACCAGCGGGGCGAGGTCGCCGAGGCGCGCCACCGGGTGCGGGAGCTCGACGCCGCCCGGCGCGACCTCGCGGCGCAGGTGGAGCAGGAGGTGCGGGCCGCCTGGGCCGGCGCCGACGCCGCCATCAAGCAGGCGGCGTACCTCCGCGACCAGCTCCTCCCGGCGGCGCGCGAAGCCTACCGGATCGTCTCGGTCAACTACGGCCTGGGCGGCGCCTCCTCGCTCGACGTCCTCGACGCCAAGCGGGCGCTGGTGGACGCCGAGAGCCAGTACGCCGACGCGCTGGGCGCGGCCAACGACGCCGTCGCCCAGCTTGAGCTCGCCACGGGCACCACCCTCGACGGGACCCACGGAGGCCCCGATGACCGCTAAGTCCTTCCTGCTCGCGGGCCTCGCCGCCGCGGCGGCCCTGAGCGGCTGCCGCCGCACCCCGGCCGCCCTCGCGGACCGCGCCGACGACTCGCTGCACATCACCCTGCCGGCCGAGCAGCGCGGCCGGATCCAGGTCGCGACCGCCCAGGTGACGCCGTACGCGCCGGTGGTCCAGGCCAACGGGACCGTCGCCTTCGACGGCGACCAGTCCACCCCGGTGCTCGCCCCGATCTCGGGCCCGGTCACGCGGATCCTGGTGGAGCCGGGGAGCGTGGTCCGGAAGGGCGACCCGCTCGCCTACGTGGCCTCGCCCGACTTCGCCGCCGCGATCGCCGGCTACCGGAAGGCCGCCGCCACCGCGCGGCAGCTTGCGCGGATCGCGGCGCAGGACGAGCAGCTCTACCAGAACGACGGGATCGCGCGCCGCGACCTGGAGCAGGCCCAGACCGACGCGGTCTCGGCCGCCGCCGACCGCGACGCCGCGCTCGAGCAGCTCCGCGCCCTCGGGGTGGACGACTCCACGGTCGCCGCGCTGCAAGCCGACCGGCCCGTCGCCACCCCGCCCGCCGTCATCCGCGCGCCCCTCGGCGGCACGGTGGTGGAGCGGCTCATCACCCCCGGCCAGCTGCTGCAGGCGGGAAGCACACCGTGCTTCACCGTGGCCGACCTGGGCCGGATGTGGGTGATGACGAGCGTCTTCGAGCCCGACCTCCCGGTGGTGCACCGCGGCGACCGGGCCGTCGTGACCCTGGCGGCCTCCGGGCGGACCTTCGAGGGGCGGGTGGACAACATCGCCCCCGAGGTGGACTCGGCGACGCGGGCCACCGCGGTGCGGGTCGTCGTCGCCAACCCCGACGGGACCCTCAAGAAGGACCTCTACGTCCAGGTGGCCATCCGCTCGAGCGACGCGCGGCGCGGCATCCTGGTCCCGGTCGCGGCGGTGCTGCGCGACGACGACAACCAGCCGTTCGTGTACGTGGCCGTCCACGAGGGCGCGTACGAACGCCGGTCGGTGACGCTGGGCGAGCGCATCGGCGACCGCCAGGTGATCGCGCAGGGGCTCGCGGCGGGCGACCGCGTGGTGACGGAGGGCGGACTGTTCCTGCAGTTCGCGCAGGGCCAGTGACCGGCGGCGCCCCGCCGGCGGCCCCGCGGTCGCTGGTCAACCGGATCGTCGCGTGGGCCGTGGACCAGCGGCTCGTCGTCGGGATGCTCTCGGCCGTGCTGGTGGTGGCCGGGGCGTGGTCGTTCCGGCGGCTCCCGGTGGACGCGTATCCCGACCTCTCGCCCACGATGGTCGAGATCATCACCCAGTGGCCGGGACACGCCGCGGAGGAAGTGGAGCGGCTCATCACCGTGCCGCTCGTGGTGTAAATGAACGGCCTCCCGAAGCTCCGGGTGGTGCGGTCCATCTCGCTCTACGGCCTCTCGGACGTCACGCTCACCTTTGCCGACGGGACCGACGACTACTTCGCCCGCCAGCAGGCCTTCGAGCGCCTGGGCGACGCCGACCTGCCCGACGGGGTCACGCCGTCGATCGGGCCGCTGTCGGCCCCCTCGGGGCTGGTGTATCGCTACGTGCTCCAGAGCCCCGACCGCACGGCGATGGAGCTCAAGAACATCAACGACTGGGTCATCACCAAGGCCTACAAGTCGGTGCCGGGCGTGGCGGACAACTCCGCCCTCGGCGGCGAGACGATGCAGTACCAGGTCCTGGTGGACCCGGCCCGGCTCGCGGCCACCGGGCTCTCGGTCAACGACCTTCAGGCGGCGCTCGGCAACAACAACGGCAATTCGGGGGGCGGCTTCTACTCGGAGGGGGGCCAGTTCTACTACGTGCGCGGGCTGGCGCGGCTCCATACCCTCGAGGACATCGGGAACGTGGTGGTCGCCGTCCGGAACGGGACACCCATCCTGGTGAAGGACCTGGGGAAGGTCGTCATCGGCGCGGCGCCGCGGCTGGGGCAGTTCGGCTTCGACAGCGTGGACGACGCCGTCGAGGGCGTGATCTTGATGCGCCGCGGGGAGCAGACCCAGGCCGTGCTCAAGGGGGTCGAGGCCAGGACCGCCGAGCTCAACGACTCGATCCTGCCGCCGGACGTCCGGATCCACCCGTTCTACGACCGCAGCGACCTGGTCCACCTCACCACCCGGACCGTCGAGGACAACCTGGTCCGGGGGATCCTGCTGGTGCTGGTGGTGCTGGTGTTCTTCCTGTACGACCTCCGGTCGGGGCTCATCGTGGCCACGGCCATCCCGCTGGCGCTGCTCTTCGCCTTCCTCTGTCTCGACTGGCGCCACATCCCGGCCAACCTGCTCTCGATCGGGGCGATCGACTTCGGGATCCTGGTGGACGGCGCGGTGGTGATGGTGGAGAACATCC
>CAMLHU010000189.1 GCA_946479825.1 uncultured Gemmatimonadota bacterium | reverse complement strand
AACATCGTGGACGTGGTCATCAACCGCCTGCGGAAGAAGCTCGACAGCGGCCAGGACCGGAAGCTGATCCATACCGTCCGCGGCGTCGGCTACATCGTCCGCGCCTGAGCCCCGGGGGCGCCCGTCCGGCGCCCCCTGTTGTGCATTGCGTCTCCCGGGATAGACTTCCCGGTCCCCCGGACGCCGGCCGGTCCGGGTCCCAGCCTCCGTTTCGATCCGGTTCCACCTTGAACGGCCCCGCGCGCCACGCGCGGAGCCCCGGAACACCCGCCCATGAACACGATCCGCGGCACCCTCACGGTCTGGTTCACCCTCGCCCTCGGCCTCGCGGTCGCCGCCCTCGGCGGCGCGCTGTACATGGACCGCAAGCAGTCGGTCGCCGTCGAGGTGGACGCCAAGCTGAGCAGCGAGGCGGTCTTCGCCAAGCGCTGGCTCACCGAGTCCCACCGGGTGCTCGGCCGCATCGTGACGACGGACTCGACCCCCGGTCTCGTCGAGTCCGTGGGCATCTACTTCGAACCCTTCCGGGATTATCTCGTCGTCGAAGATCCCCGGGGCCGGGCGCTGTTCATTTCCGATGCGGTGCGGAACAGCGGCTACGGCGGGCTCGAGAAGCTGCAGGGTCTCCTTAACCCGCTCCCGGGCGCGGACGCCGGCGGGACCGTCCAGCTCAACGGCTCCACGCTCCGTTATCGGGTGTCGCCGGTCAATGACGCCGGACCGGATGTCGCGGCCGTGCTGGTGGCCGCGCCGAGCGAGGAGGTGGCGTACGGGCCGGCCGACCTGCTCCGGTCGATGCTCATCGTGGCGCCGGTGGTGCTCTTCCTCGCCATCGGGCTCGGCTGGTGGCTGGCGGGGCGCGCCTTCGCCCCGCTCGGGCCGATGCTCGACGAGATCCAGGCCGTCACCGACGGCCGGAGCCTGCACAAGCGGATCGCCGTCCCGCCCACCGCCGACGAGCTCGCGCGGCTCGCCACCAAGGTGAACGAGATGCTCGGACGGCTGGAGGCGAGCTTCAGTTCGCTGCGGCGGTTCACCGCCGACGCGAGTCACGAGCTCAAGACCCCGCTGCAGGTCCTGCGGTCGGGGGTCGAGCGGGCGCTCACCCATCAGGGGACGCCGCCCGAGATCCTCGAGGCGCTCGACGAGACGCTCAACGAGATCAACGCGATGAGCGAGCTGGTGGAGAGCCTGCTCACCCTCGCCCGGGCCGACGAAGGGGCGATCACCCTCGCGGTCGAGCCGGCCGACCTCCGCGCCGTGCTGGGCGAGGTCGGGGAGACCACCAGCATCCTCGGCGACCAGGCCGGCGTGAAGGTGTTCACCGCGCTGCCGCCGGGGCCGATGGTCGTGCCGGTGGACCGCCCGCGCATCCGCCAGATGCTGATGAACCTCGCCACCAACGCGGTCAAGTACACGCCGGCGGGGGGCCAGGTGGACCTGCAGCTCACCGAGTCGGGGCGCCACGTGACCTTCGTGGTCCGCGACAACGGCATCGGCATCGCGCCGGGCGACCTGCCGCACATCTTCGACCGGTTCTGGCGCGCCGACGTGGCGCGCTCCCGCACCGGCGAGCGCGCGGGCGCCGGGCTCGGCCTCGCCATCACCAAGTGGATCGCGGAGGCCCACGGCGGGCATATCGCCGTCCAGAGCCGGCCGGGGCGCGGGACCGTCTTCACGATCACGCTCCCCAAGGATGGGGTGCCGATCGAGGCGGCTCCGGAGCCCGTGGCGCTCTGAGCCGGAGAGGTTGCAGTTCGGCACCCCGCGGGGACGGGTGCCGGGTCTGCTCATCGGCCTGTCATCGTCCTGTAATGTTGGCCCCAGTCGCTTGCAAGGCGGGGCGCCTAGCATACACGGTGCAAGCTCTTCCAACCGTGCGCCGGAGGAACGGTGTTCGATAACCTGATCGAGTCCAAGAAGAAGCGGCAGCAGTCACCGCTCCAGGCGGCCGTCTCCCTGGCCTTCCACGGAGTGCTGATCGCGCTGGCCGTCTGGGCCACCCAGGGGGCGGCCGAGGCGGTGAAGAAGGCCATCGAGGACACCACGATGACCTTCATCACCCCGCCCAAGCCGCCGCCGCCGCCGCCCGACCAGCCGCCGCCGGACCAGGTGGTCGCGGCCAACCCGCCCCCGCAGGGGTTCCAGACGGTGCTGCCGCCGGAGGCCATCCCGACGACCATCCCGCCGGTGAACCTCAACCAGCATTTCGACGCCAAGGACTTCACCGGCAAGGGCGTCGAGGGCGGCATCTCGACCGGCGTGGTCGGCGGGACGGGCCCGGTGACCGGGCAGACCTACCTCGAGGCCCAGCTGGACGACCCGCCGGTGCCGACCAGCAACGTGACGCCGCGGTATCCGCCCGCCCTGATGAGCGCCGGCATCGGCGGCAACGTGACCATCCAGTTCATCGTGGACACGACCGGCCGGGTGGAGCAGTCGAGCGTGCAGGTGCTCAAGTCGTCCCACCCCGCCTTCGAGCCGTCGGCGCGTGAGGCGGTCCTGAAGGAGATCTTCAAGCCGGGCAAGATGCACGGCCAGGCCGTGCGGGTGCTCGTGCAGCAGGCCATCAAGTTCAACCCGTCGCACTGACCCGGGCGTCCCCCGGCGGCCCGCCACGGTGGCGGCGCCCGGCGTCCCGTACAACCGAGGAGATGGAGATCACATGAGCGTCAACCTGATGGAACTCTGGCACTCGATGGGCTGGTTCGCCCGGGGCATCGTGTTCGTGCTGTTCGCGATGTCGGTGTTCTCGCTGACGGTGGCCTTCAACAAGTGGCTGCTCGTCCGCAAGAGCCAGCGCGCCACCCGGAAGTTCGCCCCCGAGTTCTCCCGCGCGATCCAGGAGGAGCAGCTCGAGCAGGCCATCAAGCTGGCCGAGAAGAACAAGACCAGCCACATCTCGCGCGTGCTCGGCGAGGCGCTGGGCGAGGTGAAGCCGCTGCTCTCCGACCGCGCCACCATCACCGCCGCCGACATCAACTCGGCCGAGCGGGCGGTGGAGCGCCAGATGCTGATCGTGCTGTCCGACTTCAAGCGCGGCCTCGGCATCCTGGGCACCGTCGGCGCCACCGCGCCGTTCGTCGGGCTGCTCGGCACCACGATGGGTATCGTGAACTCGTTCTCCGCCATGGCGGCGGGCGGCGCCGGCACCGGCGGCCTCAACGGGATGATGGCCGGCATCGCCGAGGCGCTCATCACGACGGCCTTCGGCCTCATCGTCGCCATTCCGGCGGTGTGGCTCTACAACTTCTTCACCACCAAGGTCGAGAACCTCACCGTCGAGATGACCGTGAGCTCCAAGGAACTCATCGACTACCTCATCAAGAGCGTGGGGAGCGAGTTCGGGCGCTCGATCTTCACCAAGGAGTTCCAGGCCCAGAAGGCGGTGACCGGCAGTGGCCATATCCACGGGTAACGCCGGCAAGGGGAAGGTCACGGCGGACATCAACGTCACGCCGATGATCGACGTGATGCTGGTGCTCCTGATCATCTTCATGCTGATCACGCCCCTGGTCTCCACCGGCTTCCAGGCGGTGATGCCCGCGGCGAAGAACAACGAGGCGGCGCCGGAGGACAAGGACGACATCCTCCTCGGCATCGACAACGAGGGGAACTACTTCCTCCAGTCGAAGCCGATCGCCAAGGACCAGGTCGAGGCGCAGCTGACGCAGATGTTCCAGAACCGCGAGAAGGACAAGATCCTGTACTTCAAGGCCGACCAGCACCTCAAGTTCGGCCGGATCCAGGAGGCGGTGGAGATCGCGCGCCGCGCCGGGGTCCGCGTGATGGCCGCCGTGACCGAGCGCAAGTCGCTGGGAGGGAACTGACCGATGGCGATGAGCACTGGCGGGGGCGGCGGCGTCCAGTCCGAGCCGAACGTGACCCCGATGATCGACGTGCTGCTGGTGCTGCTGATCATCTTCATGGTCGTGCAGGCGATGTCGCGCGTCGTGATGAAGGTGCAGGTCCCGCCGCCCACCACGGCGGCGGCCAAGGGACCGTCGGACCAGATCGTCCTCGAGATCAAGGACGACGGGTCGTACGCCATCAACGGCACGGCGGTCCCGCAGGACCAGCTGAGCGCGCAGATCCATTCCATCTTCGACCCGCGGCCGGTCAAGCTGCTGTTCGTGAAGCCCGGGCCGAACCGGATCTACCAGGATGTCATCGACGCGATGGACGTGGCCCGCTCGTCCGGCGTCGAGGTGATCGGCTTCACTCCGGCCGACACCCGCTCGACCACGTCGTAACCCGGGCGACGCCGCCGGATCCTTCGGGGTCCGGCGGCGCCCGTCCCGCCCGCCCCGAGGTGGCCGATGCCCGTCCCGGCCCCCCATCGCCTCCCCGACACCGCCGACCTCACGCTCGCGCCCATCGTGGACGTGCTCCTTGCCGTCTTCCTCGTGCTCCTCGTGGCGCAGGCGCTCGGGCGCACGGCGCTCGGCTTCGGCCCGCCGACGGCCGACGTCGCCGGTCCCGACCGCCAGGTGCTGCTCGCAGCGACGCCGGCCGGGCTCACCGGGCCATGCGTCGTCCCGCTGTCATTGATCCCGAACGCCGCCATGACGTAGTCGCCGGTCTTGACGTTGGCGATCAGGGTCTTCCAGCGCCCCGAATAGAATGTCTGGATGTTGGCGCCCGGTTGCGCCTGATTGTCGACGGTGACCTTGCTGATGAAGAACTGCCCGAGCTCTTGACCCCACCCCTCTTGGGTGGTCGCGGTCGTGTAGCTGGCCATGGTCGAGTCGCCCGCCATGTGGATGGTGACC
>CAMLHU010000188.1 GCA_946479825.1 uncultured Gemmatimonadota bacterium | reverse complement strand
CAACCTTATGCGCGCGCGAGCCCGCTGCGCAACGGCGCGCAGGCGGAGGGTGCGTCGCCTGCGCCATGGCGTTCGGGCCCGGATCGCGAGACAATGGCTTTCGTGACCGGGGTCGTCGTCCGGTCGGGCCTGGGCAACGGCTTGCTCCGGTTCGGTACGGCCGACGTGCACGCGGCCGTCTTCGATTCCGTCACCGCGCAGTTCATGCGCGCGGACACCCTGGTGGCGTTCGACAGCGTCACATTCAACGCGCCGACGGACAACTTCACGCAGTTCGCGGCCGTCGGGCAGAGCGGCGATACGCTGACCATCAGCAACCCGTTCTTCACCACCATCGGGAGCGGCACCGGCAACTACATCTCGGCGGTCAACTCCGACGGAACCGGCCTATTCACGGTCGTGGGTCTCCTCCCGAACGTGGGCAGCGCGGAGTTCGACGCCCACATCCTGCCGGATGCGTTCAGCACGATCGTGTGGTCGGCACCGTGATAGCTGCGGCAAGCGGTGAGCGGTGAGCGGGAATGAAGGGAGACAAGAAACGCAATCGGGGGAGCGGCGATTCATCGCGCACGCTCCCCCGTTTGCAATCCGTCACCACGGCTCCCGCTCACCTCTCACCGCTTGCTGCCGGCTGCCCCTCTCACCGCTTACCGCTCACTGCTTACCGCACTCACCGCCCCGCTCACACGCTCCGGCGCCACCTCCACCTCGTCGAGCGCCGCGCCCATCTCGGCGGCGCTCTGGAACCGCGCCTCCCGCGCCTTGGCGAGCGCCTTGAGCACCAGCAGCGCGAAGTCGTGCGGCACGTCGGCCACGATGGTCCGCGGATCGGCCGGCTGCTCCTCCAGGTGCTTCACGATGAGCCCGGTGACGTTCGGCGCGTCGAACACCGGCCGCCCGGTGAGGCACTCATAGAGCACGGCGCCGGCCGAGTAGAGGTCGGAGCGGGCGTCGAGCTCCTGGCCCATCAGCTGTTCCGGCGACATATACTCCGGCGTCCCGACGACGGTCCCGACCGCCGTGAGCCCCTTGCTCCCCTCGGGCCGGCCCTCGGCCAGCCGGGCGATCCCGAAGTCCATCACCTTGAGCAGACCGGTCGGATCGAGCACCAGGTTCTGGGGCTTGATGTCGCGGTGGACCACGCCGGTCTCGTGCGCGGCCTCGAGCGCCCGGCAGAGCTGCTTCCCGATGGTGAGCACCACCCCGGCCGGGAGCCGCCCCCGCTTCTTGAGCACCTCGGCCAGCGTCTTCCCCTCGACGTACTCCATCGTGATGAAGAGCGTGCCATCCGCCTCGCCCAGGTCGTGGGTGCGGACGACGTTGCGGTGGGTGATCCGCCGGGCCAGCCGGATCTCCTGCTTGAACCGCTCGACGCTGGCGGCGTCCATCGCGTCGGGCTTGAGGGTCTTGATCGCCACCGGCTCCTGGAGCTGGGTGTCCATCGCACGATAGACGACGCCCATCCCCCCCGCACCGAGGATCTCCTTGACCTGGTATCGCCCGGCGAAGGTGGCTCCCGGGGCCAGCAGCGCCGCCGCCTGGCTCGGGCGCATCGCGGGGAGCGACTCGCCGCTCGTGACCCGGCGCCGCTCGTCGGCGGTGAGCGCCACGGTGCCACCCGCCCCCGCCCCGCTCAGGTACTCCACCAGGTCCTGCTTTTCCTTGAGCTCGGTCATCATCCGGCGGAACGCCGCGGCGAGCTCGCCGATCTCGTCCCGGCTCCGGACGTCGATGACCCCGCTGAAGCGCCCCTCGCGGATCTCGCGGGTGGCCTCGACCAGCCGGGCCACGGGGCGCGTCACCTGCCGCGCCACGAGGCTCGAGCAGATGAGCGCCAGCACCACGCCGGCCACGAACACCAGCACCATCGTCCGCTCGAGCGCGGTGTACGAGGCGAGCTCGCTCCGGCGCGACCGCAGCCCGACGAATCCGCCCAGCGGCTCCCCGTCGGCGTTGGTGAGGACCCCCGCGGTGCCCACCCAGGTGTCGCCGCCGCTCGAGAGGGTCACCCGCCCGCTGTCGCCGGCCGCGGCGAGCGTGCTGTCCACCCCGGCCCCCATCGCGGACATCGACATCCCCGCCATCCCCTGCGCCATCTCCGACGAGACCGGCAGCGTCGAAAGCGCGAGCCGCGGGTGACCCAGCGTGTCGAGGGTGAAGAACACGATGTCCGACGCGGTCTGCCGGTTGAGCGCGGCCGCGAAGGCGCTGTCGATCGGCACCGCGGCCACCAGCGCCGCGGTCGGGTTGCTTCCCGGCGCCTGCACCGGCACCGCCACGGCCTGGTACATCACGTCGTGCGGGGTGCCGGTGCTCGAATCCACCTCGATCCAGAGCCCCGACGCCGCCTCCCCCTGCAGCGCCCTCGCCACGAGCGAGGCCTCGCCCAACGAGTCGCCCACTTCATCGCGGTGGAGCGACCAGGCCTGCAGCACTCCGCTCGCGTCGGTGAGGAGCGCCCAGACGGCCCCGGTCTGCTGCACCACCTCGGAGTCGGCGTCGAGCAGGTCGCTGCGGTTCCCGCTCGCGAGCGCCTTCTGCGTCCGCGCCACGAACGGACTCTGGCGCGCCAGGATGCTGGCGGCCTTCCGGAGCGCGGTGGTGCGGGTGTCGAGTTCGGCCCGGATGGCCGACCGCGTCGCGTTGAGCGCCCGGCCGATGGACTCATTGGCGGCACGGTCGGCCCGCACCTTGGTCAGCAGCAGCGCCCCGCCGAGCACGAGCACCACCACCAGCAGCGTGGCGCCGAAGACCTTGAGGCCGAGCCGGTTCACGCGCACGCTAGTACCGCCTTCCCACCCGGGCGTAGGGCTTGCCGAACTTGTTCATGTGCGCCACCGGCCGGAACCCGCGGGCGTCGAGCGTGATGGGCGCCACCTCGGCGCCGTTCACTGTCACGGTGATCGTCACCGAATCCTCGGCGGCGGCGCGTTCGTGCCACGCGTGCAGCACGTAGTCCCCCGGCGGCACGCCGTCGAGCGCGAAGCTCCCGTCGGCCGAGGGCTGGGTGAACCACGGCGTGTCGCGCACAAGCACAAAGGCGCTCATCGTCGAGTGGATGTTGCAGTACACCTGCACGACCCCGGGCTTCGGGAAGGTGACCGTCTTCCCCTCCCCGCGCTCGTAGAGGCCCAGGTCGAACGGCGCGGCCTCGCTCAGCGAAAAGACGTTGTGGTCGAAGCCGTCCCGGTTCGGGAAGGAGACCGTCGAGCCGACCGGGATCACCGACACGTGCGGGGTGAAGGTCTTGTTCTCGGCCGTGACCACCGCGTGGATCGGCCGGGGGACGGGGCCCGTGCCGTGGACCGGTGTGAGCCAGATCACGGACTGGCCCACGTCGGCGGCCGACTTGTTGTGCTTCTCGAGGACGGTGACCCGGCCGGTGACGGGGCCGGTGCCGGCCCCGGGCCCCAGGAACGTCATTCCAAGGGCCGCCGCGGCCGCTAGATTGTACAGAGTCATCGCACCAACCTAACCGCCGCAGGTGGACCGTCAACGCAACTGGCACTCCGCCCGGGAGCTCCGATGCGCCACGTCCTCTGGGTAACGCTCGCCGCCGGACTCGTCGTTCCCCGGGTCGCCCGGGCGCAGTCCCCCGACGCGACCCGGCTCTCGCTCCACGGCACCATCCTCCTCAACACGTTCTACGACGACGCCAAGGTCAATAACGAGGACCTCCCGCTCAGCGTGCTCGTCCCCGACCCCCCGGGCGGCGCCCCGGCCCACACCCTCGGTGCCACGGTGCGCCAGACCAGGCTCATCGCCGACGCCGACCGCGAGAACGTCCTGGGGGCCCAGTTCCACGGCGAGCTCGACCTCGACTTCTACGGCGGCGGGCAGCCCGGCGGATTCGGCCGGCTCTCCCCGGTACCGCGCATCCGCCGGGCCATCGGCGAGCTCGACTGGCCCCGGAGCTCGCTCCTGGTGGGCGAGGAGGCGCCGCCGATCTCCGACCTCAACCCGCGCTCCCTCGCGGCGATCGGCTTCCCCGGCTTCAGCGGCTCGGGGAACCTCTGGCTCTGGATCCCGCAGATCCGCTTCGACCACGACCTCACCGGCGGCGACGGCTTCCGCCCCGGCGTCGGCCTGGCGCTCCTGGCGCCCACGGCCACCGGCGCCGCGGCCGCCGACTCGCAGGTGAGCCTCCAGCCCACCCTGGCCGAGCGGAGCGGGCGGCCGAGCGTGGAGGCGCGGATCACCGGGCGGTGGGGCGGCGCCGACGGCGGGCTCGTCTCCCTCGGTGCGCACTACGGCTGGTTCGCCACCACCGGCGACACCCTGCTCGTGGCCAAGGCGATCGCGATCTCGGCCGTGGTCCCCATCACGCCGCATCTCGAGCTCCGCGGCGAGGGCTACACCGGCCAGGGGATGGCGTCGCTCGGCGGCGGCGGGATCGGCCAGGCCAGCGCCACCAACGGCGCGCCGCTCAAGAGCAAGGGCGGCTGGGCCCAGCTCACCCTGATGCCGAACGGCGACTGGGAGTTCGGCATCAGCGGCGGCGTGGACGACCCCGAGGACAGCGAACTCGGCCCCAACGGCCGGCTCAAGAACGCGGTGGCGGCCGGTAACGTCACCTGGCACGTGGCGCCGCTCGTCGCCGGGATCGAGATCCGCCACCTGGCCACCACCTACCAGACCGCCACGCACGGCGCCTGGCACGTCAACCTGGCCCTGGGGTGGACGTTCTGAGTGCAGGGCTTGGGGCTTAGGGCTTAGGGCTTAGGGCTTAGGGCTTGGGGCTTAGGGCTTAGGGAGCGACGCGACGCTCAGCGATGTGGCTCGGACCGCAAG
>CAMLHU010000187.1 GCA_946479825.1 uncultured Gemmatimonadota bacterium | reverse complement strand
GCGCCCTTCGGGAGCCGGCCGCCCAGCCGGGTGAACTTCTGCGGGTCCTTCAGGAACTCGATGATCTCCTGCAGCTCCACCTTGGCCTCGTCGGCCCCGGCCACGTCGGCGAAGGTGATCTTCGGCGTGTCGCCGGCCAGGAGCTTGGCCTTGGACTTCCCGAAGCTGAAGGCGCGGTTGCCGCCGGCCTGCAGCTGGCGCATCAGGAAGATGAAGAGCGCGAACATCACCACGTACGGCAGGAGCCCGATCAGGATGGCCGCGAACCCGCCGCTGTCCTCCTTGGCGCTCACCGGGACCTTGGCGGCCTCGATGCGCTGGAGCAGCGCCTCGCTGTTCTCGACGGGGAGCAGCACGCTGAAGCCGCGGGCCAGCCGGCCGTCCTGGGTGACGGGCGCGCGGAAATCCCCCTCGATCCGCTGACCGGCGGGGCCGTTGATGTACTTGACGCCGGCGACGTTCCCGGCGTCGAGCTGGGCCTGGAACGCGCTGTACGAGAACTCCTGCACCGCCCCGCGCTGGCGCCCCATCATCTGAAAGAGGAAGAGCGCCACCAGGATGATCATCGCCCAGAGGGCAGCGCTCTTGCTCACGCTGCTCCAGTCAGGCCCCTGCGGGCGGGCGGGCGGAAGACGATCGGCCATATATCGGTCCTACTCCAGGTCTGCAATGAACGGCAAGTGCCGGTACTGCTCGGCGTGGTCCAGGCCGTACCCGACCAGGAACGCCGGCGGCGCGTCGAACCCCGTGAACCGGACGTTGGGCGGGGGCTCGGGCGCCACGTGCTTGTCCAGCAGCGCGCAGATCGCCAGGCTCTTCGGGTGCCGCTCCCCCAGGAGGGCCACCAGCCGGTTCAGCGTCCTGCCGCTATCAATTATATCCTCGACGAGCAGAATATGTTTCCCTTCGAGCCGGGTCTCCGGGTCGTACAGCAGCCGGACCGTCCCGCTCGACACCTTCCCCGCCCCGTAGCTCGACGCCACCAGGAAATCCACCTGTAGCGGCCGCTCGACGGTCCGGACCAGGTCGCTCAGGAAGATGAAGCTTCCCTTGAGCAGCCCCAGGACCAGAAGCTCGCCGTCAGGGTAGGCCGCGGTGATCTCGGCGCCCAGCTCCCGCACCCGGGCGGCGAGGGTCGCCTCGTCAAAGACGATCCGCCGGATGGGCTTCCCGCCGGTGCGGCGGAGGATGTCAGGCGAAGTGGGCATCGACACGAATGGCCTCGGTCCCGGCTGGGGGGATCAGGTCGTCGCCACGGCAGACGCCGGGGATCCAGAGGACCCGGTCGTCGGCCTCGAACACCGGCCAGTGCGCCCGCCGGCTGGCCGGCACGTGGGCGTCCTGGAAACAGCGGACGGCGAGCCGGCTCCCGGCGCCGCCCAACGGACGGATCCGGTCGCCGCGGCGCCAGGGACGGACCCGGAAGGCGCCGGCCGGGAACCACGCGGTGAACCCGCCGCGCACCTGGCGCTCCGGCACCGTCGCGGTGCGCCAGCGGATCCGCCACGCGCCCCAGTCGAGTTCGCCCGCGCCGCCGGTGAGCACCAGCGGCCCCGGGCTGGGCAGCGCCGTCCAGCGCCGGAGGTGGAGCCGGCCGAAGGCGAGCTCCGCCATCCAGCCGCCGCCCAATTGCACCCACCGCCCGCTTTCGCCCGAAGCGGCAAGAGCGGCGGCGCGCCCCGCGTGCCGAGGTCCGACGACCCCGCCGGCGCGGCGCACCACCGCTCGCACGACCGTCGCTGCCAAGGCGGAATCATACGCGCCGAGCGGGGCCGCGGCAACGGAATGGCCGTCCGGTTCGCGCCGCAGGTCGAGCGCGGGGAGGAGGTCGAGGACGCGGTCCCAGGCCCGGGCGTCGCGGGCGGCGTCGCGGGCGGTGCGCCGAAGATGGCGATCCACCTGCGGGATCCGCTCGCGCACCGCCGGAAGCACCTCGCACCGAAGCCACGACCGGAGATGCCGGCGGTCGGCGTTGGCCGGATCGTCCCACGGCTCATACCCGCGCTCGGCTGCGTACGCCGCGAGCGCAGCGCGTGGCACGCCAAGGAGGGGACGCACAAGGAGCCCCCGCCGTCGCGCCATCCCGCGGAGCCCGGCGACGCCGCTCCCCTTGAGCGCGCGCAGCAGCACCGTCTCGGCCTGGTCGTCGGCGTGGTGGGCCAGGAAGATCGCCACCGCCCCCTCCCCCGCCGCCGCCTGCCGAAGCCAACGATAGCGCTCGCGCCGCGCGATGGTCTCCGTCACTCGCGGGAACCGCGCCGCGAGGTCGAGCCGGCCGACGAGACAGCGGAGCCCGAGCGCCCCGGCGACCTCGCTGACCCGCTGCGCCACGGCCCCACTCTCCGGATGGATGCCGTGGTCCACGTGCGCCACGACCAGCTCCAGCCCGTGCTCCGGGCGGAGCGTCGCGAGCAGGTCGAGCAGGGCCAGGGAATCGGGACCGCCCGACACGGCGACGAGGGCGCGCCCCGGCCGGAGCCGGAGCGTGCCGAGCACGCCGCGCAGGTGGGCGACCAGGTCCATCATACGAAGATAGGGCCCGCTCGCCCCGCCCGCTTCAATGGAGCAGGTTGGTATCGAAGAGCGTGAGGATGCGGCGGTACTCGTCGGTCCAGCTGTCGGGGCGCTCGAAGCCGTGGTCCTCGACCGGATAGACCGCGAGCTCCCACCCGGTCTTGTGGAGTTCGATGAGCCGCTCGGTGAGGCGGACGATGTCCTGGAACTCGACGTTGGTGTCCACCATCCCGTGCGCCATCAGGAGCGGGCGGTCGAGCCCCTCCGCGAAGTAGATGGGCGACGACTGGCGGTACGCCACCGAGTCCTGCTGGGGCGTGTTGAGGATCGCGGCGGTGTAGCCGTGGTTGTAGTGGGCCCAGTCGGTCACCGAGCGCAGGGCGGCACCGGCGCCGAAGTACTTCCCCTCCGTGAACAGCGCCATCAGCGTCATGAATCCGCCGTAGCTGCCGCCGTAGATGCCGATCCGCTCGGGCGGGATCCCGAACCGCGCGGTGAGGTACCGGCTCCCGTCCACTTCGTCCTGCAGGTCGCGCCCGCCCATATGGCGGTAGATGGCGGTGCGCCAGTCGCGCCCGTAGCCGGCCGAGCCGCGATAGTCGAGGTCGAGGACCACGTACCCTCGGGCCGCGAGCAGCTGGTTGAACTGGTACTCGCGGAAGTAGTACGGCTGCCAGTACCGATGGACGTTGTGCAGGTAGCCGGCGCCGTGGACGAAGATCACGGCGGCCCCGTTGGGCTTGGCGCCGAGATCGGAAGGCTGGTAGATCCGCGCCGGGACGTCCACGCCGTCCGACGCCTTCACCATCACGATGGCCGGGTCGATCCACGGGCCCTTGAGCCACTGCGCGGTCGGCGAGGTGGTGAGCCGGGCCAGCGGCGCCCCCGGGCGCGCGGCGCCGACGAAGAGCTCGGGCGGCCGGTTCGAAGTCGAGAACACGTCGGCGATGAGCTTGCCGTCCGGGGAGGGCGTCACCTCGTGCCCGCCCACCTGGCTCGTGATGCGGGTACGCGGGCCGCCCTCCACCGGCATCGTCCAGAAGTGCTGCTCGAACGGCGACCCCTCGCTGGTATGGAGCCAGAAGGTCCGGCGGTCGGGGCTCACCCGGGCCTCGGTCACTTCCCACTTCCCGCTCGTGAGCTGGCGCTTGTCGCTCCCGTCGGCGGCGACGGAATAGAGGTGGGCCCAGCCGTCGGCCTCGGACACGAACCACGCCCGGGTGCCGCCGTGCAGCCACCCGCCGCAGCCGAAGCAGGGGCCGTCCACCCAGGCGGTGTCGCGGAGGGAGTCGAGCGCCTGGAGCCGAGGGCGGACCGTCTCGGCCCGCCCATCTGGGGCGGCATCCGGCGCGCGGCCGGCCGGGACGGCCGGCCCTGCAGTCGCGTCCACCCGCCAAATGATCCGGCGCTTGAAGTCGCGCGTGACGGTGAACAGGAGCGCGGACGTGCCTGCGTCGTTCCAGCCGAGCGGCTCAGTCCAGGCGGGCGAGGCGGTCGAGTCGCCGGGGACGAGGTGGAGCCAGGTCACGGTGCCGGTCGTGAGGTCGGCGAGCCCGACCCGGCGGGTCGCCTGCGCGTCGCCGACGTTGGTGCGCCCCTCGATATCGGTGACGTAGCCGGAGGGCGTCACCCAATCGGGGACGATCGTCGGCTTCCGGCCCTTGGCGGGGATCGTGGTCAGGATGAGCGCCGCCCGCCCCGAGGGCGAGGGGACGATCGCCGAGAGCCGTTCGTCGGCGCCGAGGTAGATCGGCTCGGCGTGCAGTGAATCGCGCCAGCGCTGTTCGGCTTTCCGCACGCTGTCGGCGTAGAGCCGGTCGCGCACCGACTGGAACAGTTCCTTCTGCACCGCCGCCAGGTACCCGCGCTGGCCGGTGTCGGCTGCGGGCTCCTTGGGCGCCGGCCCCGGCCGGATGTCGGTGAGCTGGGTCTCGAGGCCCGAGGCGAGGTCGAGCCCGAAGAGGTTGTCATCGCGGGTGAAGTACACCGACTTCCCGTCGGCCGAGTATTGCGGGGCGCGCTCGGCGGCGCGGGTGTCGGTCAGGCGGCGCGCCGTACCGGCGCGGAGGTCCACCAGCCAGAGGTCGCCATCCGCGCTCACCACCCGGGAGCGGTGGTCAGGCGCATCGGAGCCGTCGGCGACGAGCGGCGCCGCCGAATCGGCCTGGGCGCGCGACAGCGATTCCGGCACGGCGCCCGGGATCGCTCGCACCCGGAACGGACGCAGCTGCTCCCGCCACGGCGTCCCCGGCGTGTTCCATCGGAAGTAGATCCACTTGCCGTCGGGGGTCCACCGCACGTCGCTCGGCTCGCGCCCGGTGTTCTC
>CAMLHU010000186.1 GCA_946479825.1 uncultured Gemmatimonadota bacterium | reverse complement strand
GCGCGCTCCACCGCGCGCTCGACGCGGCACGGCCGGGGGCGTTCCGGATCGTCACCCTCCCGCTCCCCGACCTCAACATCGTCTGCTTCGTGGTGACCCACCCCGACCGCCGGACCCTCGAGTCCACCAACGCGCTCAACGAGGGGATCTACCGGCGGATGAGCGTGCAGCCCGGCGGGCCGCCGCCCGAGTACATCCTGACCCGGACCCGCTTCCAGTCGCCGATGTACGACGGGGCCGTGGAGGACGTCCTGCGGCGGGTCGGCGTCTGCACCCCCGACGAGTGGCGGGCCGCGGCCGGGGAGGGCCTGGTGGTGCTGCGGTCCACCGTGATGGACCCGTTCCTGGTGGAGCGGGAGGTCGGCGCGGATCACATCGCCGGGTTCGTGGCCGCCCTGCACCGCGCGGCGGAGGGGTCGCTGACGGAGGGGTGATGCCGCCGCCGGTCCCGAACGCAGCACGCCCCGCGGAGACCATCCCGCGGGGCGTTGACGTTGGTGCGTGCGGCCGAGAGGCGCCGATCGGAATCGAACCGATGAATGGAGGTTTTGCAGACCTCTGCCTTACCACTTGGCTACGGCGCCGTGGGGCAGAAACCTACACCCGCCCCACGGCACCGGGAAGCCGACCGCTCAGCGCGACAGCACCAGCAGGGTGAAGGTCCCCGGCACCATCGGCGGGCGGCGGCGGCGCTCGCCCGGGGCGGGGGCCGGCATCGGGCCGAACCTGGCGCTCACGGTGTACACGCGGTGGTCGCGCGGATCGAGCTCCATCGTCCTGGCCCCGGGCCAGGTGCTGTCGGTCTCCACGACGTGGAACGCGGTCGGCGAGTCCTCGTGCACCACCGTGAGCGTCCCGTCGCCGTTCGAGGCGAAGGCGAACCCGGTGGCGGGGTCGAAGCGGGCCGCGTCCACGCCGCGCCCGATCGGCGCCGTCCCCACCACCGCGCCCTTCACCACATCCGACACCGCCATCGTCCCGTTGCGGCAGACGCTGAACAGGAGGTGGTGCGCCACGTCGATCGCGAGCCCGCTCGGCGACTCGCACGGCGCAATGGACCATTTCCGGACCACGGCCATCGCCTTCGCGTCGATCTCGGCCACCTCCGAGGTGGTCTCGAGGTTCACGTACACCTTGCCGTCGCCCGCCGAGACGCCGAACTCGGGTCCCGCGCCCAGGTCCACGGTGCCGACCCGGTCGCCGGTGGCGGCGTCGATCACCGTGGAATTGTGCGAGTCGCCGTTGAAGGTGAAGACCCGCTTCGTGGCCGGGTCGAAGAGGATCGCGTCGGCGTCGGGTGCGGCCGGGGTCCGCTTCAGCACCTTGAGGGTCTTGAGGTCGAACACCACCACCGAGCTGTCGCGCCCGGAGGTAGCGAATCCGAGCCCCGATGCGTAGGAGAAGGCGACCCCGTGCGCCCCCACGATCCCCGGGACCTCGCCCAGGACCTTGCCGGTGGCGGGGTCCACCACCATCGCCCGGTCGCCGCGGGTGATGAACATCCGGTTCCCCACGGTATCGAGCGCGAGGTAGTCCCACCCCCCGTCGCCGCCGAGGGTGAAGGCGTTCGTCACGTGGTAAGACTGCGCGGCGAGCGGTGCGGTCGCGAGTGCCAATCCGGCGGCGACTGCAGCGAGACGTGTGAGCATCGTCATGGCGGGGGCCCTTCCGTTGGTTCGGTATCCGGCGAGCGACGAGGAGCGAGCGGCAATTTCGCACCGCCAGATGACAGCGGGATGACACGGGGCGCGGCGGCCGACATCGGGCAGACACGTGGCCGACGCATATTGCGGACTCGGGCGGTCATCCGACCGCCCGCGACCCCATGCTCAGGAGTCACCGGATGCCCATCCCCCGCCGGATCCCGGGCGGGGCCCGCCTGCGGCGGGCGCCCGCGATCCGCTGCGCGCAGCAGCCGTCGGCCAAGGTCCCGGTCAAGGAATCGACGCCGGGCCTCGCGGCGAAGGCCCGAATCTCCGGCGACAGCGCCGAGGCCATCGCCTTGGCCAGGGTGCCGGGCGGCACGATCAAGGAGGCGGAAATCGAGGTCGAGCGCCACCGGCTCATCTACTCGTTCGACGTGAAGGTTGCAGGACAGGAGGGCATCACGGAAGTTAATGTCGACGCCCGGACCGGCGCCGTGGTGGGGGTCTCGCACGAGGGCCCGGCCGACGAGGCACGGGAGAACGCGAATGAGAAGCGTGACCGCTCGAAGCACCGGCGCGCGGAGAAAGGTGACACCGCCGGCCACCGCTGAACCGAAGGGAGCCCCCGCGCGATGCGCGTGTTGATCGTGGAGGACGAGCCTGGCGTTGCCGACCTCCTCGTGCGCACCGTGCGGGAGGCCACCTGGGCCCCCGACCTGGCCCGCACCGGCGCCCAGGCGTTGGCCCTGCTCCCCGTCAACGAGTACGACCTCGTGGTCCTCGACGCCGGTCTGCCGGACGTCGACGGGTTCGAGGTCTGCCGCCGGTGGCGCCGTGCCGGGGGGAGGACGCCGATCCTGATCCTGACCGCCCGCGCCGCGGTCGCCGACCGGGTGCGCGGGCTCGACGCCGGCGCCGACGATTACCTGGCGAAACCGTTCGCCATCGAAGAGCTCCTGGCCCGGTTGCGCGCCCTGGCACGCCGCCCCGAGGCGGCGCTCAACGTGATCCTCCGGTTCGCGGATCTCGAGTTCGACACCCAGTCGCTGCAGGCGCGGCGCGGAGGTCGCGGACTTGATCTCTCGCACCGCGAGCTGGCGCTCCTGGAGTACCTGCTGCGCAACCCGAACCGGGTGGTCAGCCGAGCGCAGATCTTGGCCCACGTCTGGGACGACAACTTCGACCCGGTCGGGAACGTGGTCGACGTGCTGGTCGGGCGCCTGCGACGCAAGATCGGGCCGTCGGGCGCGCCCCCGCTGATCCATACGGTCCGCGGTCGCGGCTACATCCTCTCCGAGGGGGAGCCGTCCGATGGCGCTTAGCCGGGTCCGGCTGCGGCTGACCGCCGGGTTCGCCGTCGCGTTCCTGGCCGGGCTCGCGGCGCTCAATGCCGCGCTCTTCGCCTACCTGCGCCGCCAGGCAAGCCAACGGGTGACGGCGCACCTGCAACTCTCCACACAGCAGCTCCTCCGATCGATCCGCACCGAAGAGCTGCAGGATCGGACGGCGGAGCCGGCCGCCGCCGCACGCGAAGTCCTGGGGGAGTGGCCCGATCCCTTGGTGGCGCTGCGGGTGTACGACTCGCAGGGTCGCGTCGTCGGCTCCCACGGGGACTCGACGCTGCTGGCGGTCCTTCCCGACCCCGGCGCGCTGACGCCCGGACGGATCCGCACAGTACATCGGGCGTTGGCTCGCTACTGGACCGAGCGGCAGGGCGCGCCCGACGGCGTGACCGTGGTGGCCGTGACGTCGACCGCCGGACTGGTCGCCGAGAACGATGCTCTCCTCACCTGGCTCCTGCTGAGTGCTCCGCTGGTGTTGCTGCTCTCGTTGACCGGCGGATACGTCCTCTCGCGCTTCGCGCTGACCCCGGTCGGGACCCTGGCCCGGGCGGTCGCCGAGCTGCCGCCGGACGATCCCGAGCGCCGCCTCCCGGTGGCGTCGCCGCCCGACGAGATCGACCAGCTCGCGGTGCAGTTCAACGGCCTCCTCCAGCGGCTTCACCGGGTCCACAGCCAGAACCGCCGATTCCTCGAGGCGGCCGCGCATCAGCTCCGTACCCCGCTGACGCTCGTCCTGGGCGAGAGCCAGCTCGCGCTCGAGCCGTCGCGAGCCGCCGAGGAGCGCGTCGCCACGCTCCGACGCATCCACCTCGCGGCGCAGCAGATGCGGCACCGGGTGAGTGACCTCTTTCTGCTGGCGCGCGCCCAGGCCGGCGAGCGCCCGCCCCTCGTCCGCGGCGTGGACCTCGACGGCATCGTCTTCGAAGGCGCCGACCTCTTCCGGGCCCGCGCGCACGCGCTCGGACGCGGCCTCGAGCTCGGGAGGATGGATGCCGCCGAGGTTGTGGGCGACGAGATGCTCCTTCGCGAGGCCGTGATGGAGCTCCTCGAAAACGCGTGCCGGCATAGCACCGGGGAAGGTCCGGTGCGGATCAGCGTGCTGGCGAGGGATGGACGGGCGGTGGTGTCGGTCGAGAATCCAGGCCTGCCGCTGGGCCACGACCCAAAGGCGGCCGACCCCTCGCCGGAGGGGGAGCCCGAGCCAAGGGGGCTGGGCCTCGCCTTGCTGCAGTGGATCGCCGAGGTGCACGGGGGCCGCTTCGGGGCGACCCGCTTGAACGGAGTGAACGTCGTGTCGCTCGAGATCCCCTGCCCGACCGAGTGACGTTGTCACGTGGCCGTCATCGGGGGCTGCTAGCTTTCGCGTTCTTTCACGTCGGGGCACCGCGGTGCTGGCACTGACCGTAGCGATCGCAGTGCAGGTCCAGTCGGGGGACTCGGTCAGCCTGGCCGAGGCGTTGGCCCGTGCCCGCGCGCACCGCCCCGTCGCGGTCGCCGCGGCGGCCACCGTGGCCGAGGCGCGGGGCAACACCCGGGTCGCCGGCACGATCCCCGATCCGGTCGTCACCTACAGCTACACCGGCAGCTATCCGAAGCAGCACCACACAGTGGACCAGCCGCTCTACTGGCTGTTCCGCCGCGGCGCCGATCGCGCCGCCGGAAAGGCGGGGGAGCGCCGGGCCGCGGCCGACTCGGCCCTGACGATGGCCGAGCTCTCGCGCGACGTACGGGTGGCCTTCTTCGACGCGGTGGCGACCCGGCGCGCGCTGGCGCTGAGCGAGGACGAGGCCGCGCTCGCCGACTCGCTGGCCCGCGCGGCCGACCTCCGCCTCCGCTCCGGCGAGATCTCCGAGCTC
>CAMLHU010000185.1 GCA_946479825.1 uncultured Gemmatimonadota bacterium | reverse complement strand
ACGGTCGCGGCGGGGAATCCCGGGCTCGCGACCGGCGGGAGCGGGGACGTGCTGAGCGGCCTCATCGGCGCCGCGCTCGCGCGCGGGGCCGAACCCGCGACCGCGGCCACCCTTGGCGCCCAGATCCTCGGCCGCGCGGCCGACGTCGGCGCGCGGCGGGTCACCGCCCGGGGACTGCGCCCCACCGACGTCATCGCGAGCCTTCCCGACCTCTGGCGCGCGTGGGAGATCCGCCGCACCGCGCGGCCCGCCCCGCGCGCGCCGATCCTCTGCGAGCTCGAACGGCCGAGGACCGTGTGAGGCGTGCGCTCGCCGCGCTCGCGGTCGGCCTCACCCTCCCGCTGCGCCTCGGCGCCCAGGCCTCCTGGCGACCCGAGGATCGCACCATCCTTGGCGACTTCACCCGCATCACCGCGGTGGCGGCGTCCTATACCATCGTGTATGTCGCGACCGAAGATGCGGTCGTGACGTGGGATCCGCTCGCGCAGCGCTGGGGGCTGCCGGTGCCGGCCGACGCGCCGGGCGGGCTCACCGGGATCGTCGGCGCGCTGGTGGACCCGCTCGACCAGAGCCTCTGGCTCGCGCGGTCGTCGGGGTGGCTGCACTACGAGCCGGCGCTCAGGCTCTGGACCTCGGGGACGAGCATCGATCCGGTCGGGCGGATCGCGTTCGACCTGACCGACCCCGGCGCGGGCCTCCTCCTCCGGTCTGCGCGCGGATGGCAGCTGGTCCCGCGCGGTGCGCTCCTTCCCCAGCCAAGCCGAGGCCCGCGCCAGCCGATCGTGTCGGCCACGGTGGGCGACGCGCTGCGGGCGGATCCCGCGCTCGACGCGAGCCGCGCGCTCATCCTGACGGCGCCGGGCCTCGCGCCTGCGCGGTACACCTGCGCCGCGCAGACCCCCGACGGCAACGGGTGGTATCTCGGCACCTCTGGCGTCGGCTTGCTGTACGCCTCCGCCGGGGCCGGGTTGCCGGAGCGGCGGCCGTTCGGCCTGCCGGGCGATCAGGTCGGTGCACTCTACGCGGCGCCCGGGGGGGTCTGGGCGCTCACCGAACGGGGCCTCACCTCGACCGCCGGGCTCACCTTCGTCGCGAGCGACCTGAGCCGGTTCGACTGGCGCCTCGGCGATCCGGTCTTCGGCCAGCCGTTCCGGTCGGTCCGGCAGCTGATCGCGGCCGATACGCTCCTCTGGGCCGCCACCGACGGCGGCGCGCTCGGCTTCCCGATCGCCGGTGGCCAGGCCTACCGCCTGACCGTGCAGGACGGCCTTCCCGACGACCGCGTCTTCGCCGTCGCCGCCAACAAGGGACGGGTGTTCTTCGGCACGTGGAGCGGGCTCGGCGAGCTGGCCGACAGCGCGGGACGGTTCGTCGTGCACCGGATCGCGCCGGCGTTCGCCGACCAGGCCCTCGCGCTCGCCGTGGCCGGCGACACGCTCTGGGTCGGCACGCCCAGGGGGCTCTATGCCCGCGTGCCCGGCGAATCCGACCTTTTGCAGGCGCCGGGGTGGGGAAGCTCGGTCCGGTTCCGTACGCCGGTGCTGGCGCTCCGCTGGCAGGGCGACACGTTGCTCGCGCTCACCTCGGACGAGCTGCTCTGGCGCGACCCCGCCACCGGCGGCTGGGTGGAAGGCCCGGCGCTCTCCGGCGCCATCGGCCCGCTGCGCGTGATGGCGGGCGGCGCCAACGGCCTCTGGGTCGGCGGCACGCGCGGGGTCGGGTTCGTGCGCCCTGGCGGCCCGGTGCTTCGGCCCCTGTTGTCCGGCAGCGCGCTCCCCGGGAGCGTGGCCGATGTGGCGGTGGACCAGGACTATCTCTGGGTGGCCACGGATCGGGGGCTTGTGCGCTTCGCGCTCGACGCGGTGCGACCGTGAGCCACCTGCCGCTCGCCGGCGGGCCTGAGTTCGACCGCGTCCGGGCCATCGCCGCCGCGCTAGGGCCCCGGGCCTGCACCCTCGGCGATGATTGCGCCCTGCTCGAGGTCGGCGACCGGACCCTCGCGCTCAGCACCGACGTGAGCGTGGAGGAGGTCCATTTCCGGCGCGGGTGGCTCTCGCTCGAGGAGATCGGCTGGCGCGCCGCCGCGGCCGCGCTCTCGGACCTGGCGGCCGAGGGCGCCGCGGCTGACGGCATCCTGGTGGCGCTCACCGCGCCCGCGGGCCTCTCGGCCGATGACACGGCCGCCGTGATGCGCGGTTGCGGCTCCGCGGCGGCATCGGTCGGCGCGCGGGTGCTGGGGGGCGACCTCGCGACCGGCGGCGCGCTCAGCATCGCCGTGACGGTGGTGGGGGAGGTAGCTCGGCCCGTCACCCGGCGCGGCGCTCAGGTGGGCGACGGGCTCTGGGTCACCGGCGCGCTCGGCGGGGCCCGGGCGGCGCTCGACGCCTGGCTTGCGGGGCGCGAGCCCGCAGCGGCGGCGCGGGCGCGGTTCGCACATCCGGAGCCCCGGATCGCGGCGGGGAGGTGGCTCGCCGCGCACGGCGCCCGGGCCATGCTCGACCTGAGCGACGGCCTCGCGGCCGACTCGGCCCAGCTCGCCGCGGCGAGCGGGGTGGGGGTGGCGATCGCCCTCGAGTCGCTGCCGCTCGACGCCGGCGTCACCGACGCCGTCGCGGCCGCCGAGGGGGGCGAGGACTACGAGCTCCTCGTCGCGCTGCCTCGCGACTTCGCGGCCGCCGACGCCTTCACCCTGGCCACCGGCCTTCCGCTCACCCGGATCGGCGAGATCGGCGGCAGCGGGGTGGCGTTCACCCGCGGCGGCCGTCCCGTGACACTCAAGGGGTTCCAGCACTTCCGATGATCGTCCTTCGTGCCGCCTGGTTCTGGCTCACCGCCGTCTCGCTGGCGGTGTACTACTCGCTCACGGCCATCGTGGCGGGCATCTGCAACGTCCCGTACCGGCCCGGCGGCGTCTACGACCGCGCCGGCCGGCGGTGGGCCGAGCGGGTGCTCCGGCTCAACGGCGTGCCGGTGACCGTGGAAGGTCGGGAGCATCTCGTCCCGGGCCAGCCGTACGTGTTCATCTCCAATCATTTCTCCTTCGCCGACATCTGGGCGCTGTTCGCGGCGCTCCCCGATTCACTGCGCTTCATCTCCAAGAAGGAGTTGTTCAAGATCCCCGTCCTGGGGATGGCGATGCGGAAGGCGCGCCACATCTCGATCGACCGCCAGAATCTCCAGGCGGCCTTTGCGGCCTACGAAGAGGCGGCACAGGCCGTGCGTGACGGGATTTCGGCCGTGGTCTTCGCGGAGGGGACCCGGAGCCGGAACGGGAAGCTGCAGGCGTTCAAGAAGGGGCCGTTCGTGCTGGCGATCGCGGCGGGGGTGCCGATCGTGCCGGTGTGGGTCGAGGGGACCTACGAGGCGTTCCCGCCCGGGGCCAAGGTGCTCCGCCGCCGGCCGATCACCGTGCGCATCGGCACCCCGATGGCGACCACCGGGCTGGCCTACGACGACCGGGACGCGCTGAGCCGCCGGGCCCACGAGGCGGTGGTGGCCCTGAGCGGCCGCAAGCCGGGCGAGTGACCGGGCCCGGGTGGTTATCTTTGCAGAGCTGGGAGCTGGGAGCTGGGAGCTCTACGCTTTTTTGGCTCCACGCTCTACGCTCCCGGCTCTGAGCTCCAGGCTCTAAGCTCCAAGCTCTACGCTCCACGCTCTAAACCCTCAGCCCCGACGCCAATGAGCACCATCATCTCCGTCCACGCCCGCGAGATCCTCGACAGCCGCGGCAATCCCACCGTCGAAGCCGAGGTGACGCTGGCGAGCGGCGCCTTCGGACGGGCCGCCGTGCCGAGCGGCGCCTCGACCGGGGAGAAGGAGGCGGTCGAGCTCCGCGACGGCGACGCCGATCGCTACGGCGGCAAGGGCGTCCTCAACGCCGTGCGGAACGTCAACGAGACCATCGGGCCCCGGCTCGAGGGGATGCCGGCCGAGGACCAGATCGCGGTGGATGCGGAACTCCTCGACATCGACGGCACCGAGAACAAGTCGAACCTCGGCGCCAACGCGATGCTCGCGGTGTCGCTCGCCGTGGCGCGGGCGGCGGCCGCCGACAAGGACCTGCCGCTCTATCGATACCTCGGCGGGCCGATGGCGCACGTGCTCCCGGTGCCGATGATGAACATCCTGAACGGTGGCGCGCACGCCTCGAACAACGTGGACGCGCAGGAGTTCATGGTGGTGCCGGTCGGGGCGGAGAGCTTCGCCGAGGGGCTCCGGATGGGTGCGGAGGTGTTCCACGCGCTCAAGAAGGTGCTGGGGTCGAAGAAGCTCTCGACGGCGGTGGGCGACGAGGGGGGCTTCGCGCCGATGCTGCCGTCCAACGAGGCCGCGCTCGAGGCCGTGATGGACGCCATCCAGCAGGCCGGCTACCGGCCGGGGGATGACATCGCCATCGCGCTCGACGTGGCGGCCTCGGAGCTCTGGCAGGACGGCGCCTACGTCTTCAAGAAGGCCGACGGCAGCCGACACACCAGCGCCGAGATGGTCAAGCTCTACCAGAAGTGGGTGGACGCGTATCCCATCGTCTCGATCGAGGACGGCCTGGGTGAGCACGACTGGGAAGGCTGGGCGCACCTGACCGAAGTGCTGGGCGAACGGGTCCAGCTGGTGGGCGACGATCTCTTCTGCACCAACGTGCAGCTGCTGGGGAAGGGGATCGAGCAGGGCGTCGCGAACGCCGTGCTCGTCAAGGTGAACCAGATCGGGACACTCACCGAGACGATGCAGTGCATCGAGCTCGCCAAGACCAGCGCGTACGGGGCCATCATCTCGCATCGCTCGGGCGAGACCGAGGACACCTTCATCGCCGACCTCGCGGTGGCGACCGGGGTGGGGCAGATCAAGACCGG
>CAMLHU010000184.1 GCA_946479825.1 uncultured Gemmatimonadota bacterium | reverse complement strand
CGTCGTTGACGAGCTGGGCGTAGATGTGCTTCAGCGAGCGGAACACCACGAGGCGGGGCCGCTCCGCGGTCCCGGCGACCTTCTTCCGGACCCGGAGGTGGCGGCGGTAGCGCCGCTCCCCGCGCGTCTTCGGCTGATGGATCGGACGCATCACTTCGCTCCCGTCTTGCCCGCCTTGCGGCGGACCTGTTCACCCTGGTAGCGGATGCCCTTGCCCTTGTAGGGCTCGGGCGGCCGGACGGCGCGGATCTCCGCGGCGACCTGCCCCACCAGTTCCTTGTCCGGGCCTTCGACCTTGACCAGGACGTTGTTGTCCACGGTGAGCTTGATCCCCTTCGGCGCGTGGAACGGCACCTGATGGGAGTAGCCCACCACGAGGTTGACGCCGTAGGGCTTGGGTTCGGCCTTGTAGCCGACGCCCTGGAGCTCGAGGGTCTTGACGTACCCCTTGCTCACGCCGTCCACCATGTTCTGGACCAGCGTCCGGGTCAGGCCGTGGAGCGCCTTGTGGCGCTTCTCGTCGGTCGGGCGGGAGACGACGACCTTGTCCCCCTCGAGCGCGAGGCCGATGTCGGGATGCATCGTCCGCACGAGCTCCCCCTTGGGGCCCTTGGCGGAGACGGTGTGCCCCGTGACCGCGACGGTCACGCCCTTGGGCACCACGACGGGCTTCTTGCCGATTCGCGACATGGCGGTCCCCTTACCAGACCACGGCGAGGAGCTCGCCGCCGAGCTTCGCGGAGCGGGCCTCGCGGTCGGTCATCAGGCCCTTGGGCGTCGAGACGATGGCCATGCCGAGGCCGTTCTTGACGCGCGGGATCTCGCGGCACTTCACGTAGCGCCGGAGGCCGGGCTTGCTGACGCGCTGGAGCTCGCGGATGACCGGCAGCTCGTTGTGGTACTTGAGATAGAGCCGCAGGACGCCCTGGCCCTCGTCGTCGAGGAGCTTGAAGTCCGCGATGTAATGGTTGTCGCGCAGGATCCGGGCGAGCTCGGTCTTGAGCCGGGACGCCGGCATATCCACGCGCCGGTGGCCCGCCAGGCAGGCGTTCCGGATGCGCGTGAGCATGTCCGCGACGGGATCGGTCATCGTCATCAGTCTGGTCTCCTCACCAGCTCGCCTTGCGCACGCCGGGGATCTCGCCCTTGAGGGCGAGGTCCCGGAAGCAGATCCGGCAGAGGCCGAACTTGCGCAGGACCGCACGGGACCGGCCGCACCGCTGGCAGCGGCGCACGGTCCGGACCTTGAACTTGGGGGTGCGCTTCGCGCGCTCGATCCAACAGGTCTTCGCCATAGGCTCCTCAGCCCACCCGCACGGGGGTCTCACCGCGGAACGGCCACCCGAAGGCCCTGAGCAGGGCCATGGCCAGGTCGTCCCGGTCCGTCGACGTCACCACGGTGATATCCATCCCGTGGACCTTCTCCACCCGGTCGAAGTCGATCTCCGGGAAGATCATCTGCTCCTTGATGCCGATCGAGTAGTTGCCCCGGCCGTCGAAGCTCTTGTTCGGCAGTCCGCGGAAGTCGCGGATCCGCGGCACCGCCACGCTCACGAACCGGTCGAGGAACTCGTACATCCGGGCGCCGCGGAGCGTCACGGCCGCGCCGATCGGCACCCCGGCCCGGAGGCCGAAGTTCGCGATCGCCTTCTTGGCGCGGGTCACCACCGGCTTCTGGCCGGTGATGAGCATCAGCTCCTCGACCACCGCGTCGAGCAGCTTGGGCGACTTCTGCGCCTCGCCGAGCCCGACGTTGAGGACGATCTTCACCAGCCGCGGCACCTGGTTCGGGTTCGTGAGGCCGAACTCCTTGGCCAGCGCCGGCCGCACCACCTGCTCATAGTGCGTCTGCAGCCGGGGAGTCCCGGCGCGGGGCTGCGGCGCCGGGTCCACCTGGACCGTGCTCGCGGCCTTGTCGCGCCCGCCGCGGGCGCGCGGCTCCTTCTCCTTCGTCGTCGCCATTTACCGGCTCCTCGCGATCGGCTGCCCGGACTTCACGGCGATCCGCTCCACCGTGCCGTCCGCGTCCTTCCGCCGCCGGACCCGGGTGGGCACCCCGCCCTTGGGGTCGAGCAGCATGGCCTTCGAATGGTGGATCGGCGCCGGCATCGTGATGATGCCGCCCTCGGTGGTCTGGGTCGCCCGGCGGTGCCGCTTCACCAGGTTGATCCCGTCCACCACGATCCGGCCGGTCTTGGGGTACACCCGCAGGATCCGGCCCTGCTTGCCCTTGTCGTCGCCGCTGATCACCTGGACCAGGTCACCCTTGGTCAGGTGCAGCTTCTGCGGCTGCGGCACCGGCTGGGTGCGCACCCGCCGCGACTTGCGATAGACGAGCGGCTTCATCTCAGAGCACCTCCGGCGCGAGCGACACGATCTTCATGTACCGGCGCTCGCGCAGCTCGCGCGCCACCGGGCCGAAGATGCGGGTGGCCCGCGGCTCGCCCTGGTCGTTGATGAGCACGGCCGCGTTCTCGTCGAAGCGGATGTAGGAGCCGTCCTTGCGGCGGGTCTCCTTGACCGTGCGGACGATGACCGCCTTGGCCACGTCGCCCTTCTTCACCTGCCCCGTGGGGATGGCGTCCTTGATCGTGACCACGACCCGGTCGCCCAGCCCCGCGTAGCGGCGCTTGCTGCCGCCCAGCACCCGGATCACGAGCGCCTTGCGTGCGCCCGAGTTGTCGGCGATCCGGAGAATGGATTCCTGTTGGACCATGGTGTCCTCTGTGCGTCCCTGTGCGGGGCCCCCCGGTGGGGCGCCCCTCGCCCGCTACTTGGCCCGCTCGACGATCTCGGTCACCCGCCACCGCACGGTCTTCGCGAGCGGCCGGGTCTCCATGATCCGCACGGTGTCGCCCGTCCGGGCGCCGTGCTCGTCCCGCGCCTTCACCTTCTTGGTGCGGGTGATCTGCTTGCCGTACTCCGCGTGCGCGAACCGGCGCGTCAGCAGCACGGTGACCGTCTTCTGCATCTTGTCGCTCACCACCACCCCCGTCCGGGTCTTCCGGCGGGTGCGGGCGGCGGCGGTCGTCTCAGTCTGGCTCATCGTTCCCCTCACGCCTGGCCGGCCCGCGCGCGGGCCCGCAGGATGGTCTCGACCCGCGCGATGTCGCGCCGGAGCGTCCGGAACCGCATCGGGTTCTCAATGGCCTCGGTCGCCGCCCGGAACCGGAGCTTGAACCGCTCCTCCCGGAGCTCGGCCAGCTTGGCCTCGAGCTCGGCCACCGACAGCGCCTGCATCTCGTTCGCCTTCACCGCTCAGCCCTCCTGCCGCTGGATGAACTTCGTGCGCAGCGGGAGCTTGGACGCCGCCAGGCCCAGCGCCTGCTTGGCCAGGTCGACCGGGATCCCCTCGAGCTCGAACAGCACCCGGCCCGGCCGCACCACCGCCACCCAGCCCTCCGGGTTGCCCTTGCCCTTCCCCATCCGCGTCTCGGCCGGCTTCTTGGTGATCGGCTTGTCCGGGAAGATCCGGATCCACACCTTGCCGCCGCGCTTCATCTCGCGCGTCATCGCGACGCGGGCCGCCTCGATCTGCCGGTTGGTGATCCACCCCGGCTCGAGCGTCATCAGGGCGAACTCGCCGAACGCGACGGTGTTCCCGCGCGCGGCGATCCCCTTGGTGCGGCCCTTGAACTGCTTCCGGAACTTGACCCGCTTCGGCGCCAGCATCGCTCAGTTCCCCGTGCTGTAGGTGCGGCCGGCGTGATCCTCCACGACCTCACCCTTGAAGATCCAGACCTTGATCCCGATCGTCCCGTACGTCGTCTTGGCCGTGCCCGTCGCGTAGTCGATGTCCGCGCGGAGCGTGTGGAGCGGCACCCGGCCCTCGAGGTACTTCTCAGTCCGCGCGATCTCGGCGCCGCCCAGCCGCCCCGAGGTCCGCACGCGGATCCCCTGCGCCCCCATCCGCATGGCGCTCTGCACCGCGCGCTTCATGGCGCGGCGGAACGAGATCCGCTGCTCCAGCTGGTGCGCGATGTTGTCGGCCACGAGCTGGGCCGAGAGCTCCGGCCGCTTGATCTCCTCGACGTTGACCGCGGCCTCCTTGCCGGTCAGCTGCGCCAGCTCGTCGCGGAGCTTGTCCACCTCGGCGCCCCGCTTGCCGATGACCACGCCCGGCCGCCCGGTGTGGATCGTGACGGTGACCTTCCCCGGCCGCCGGTCCACGTGCACCTCGGCGATCGCCGCGTGCCCGAGCCGCGCCTTGAGGTACTTCCGGATCAGCTCGTCCTCCTTGAGCAGCGCCGGCATGTCCTTGGTGGCGAACCAGCGCGACTTCCAGGGCTTGACCACGCCCAGGCGGAAGCCGATCGGATTGGTCTTCTGCCCCATTACTTCGTCTCCCGCGTGGCCACGTGGAGCTCCACGTGGCTGGTCCGCTTCCGGATCGGCGTCGCCCGGCCCTGGGCCGCCGCGGTGAACCGCTTGAGCGGCTGCCCCATGTTGATCTGGGCCGCCTTCACGTACAGCTGGTCCACGTCGAACGGCTCGTTGGCCGCCATCGCCCGCTGCTCGGCGTTGGCCACCGCCGACCGCAGCGTCTTGGCGATCTGCTTCGCCGCGAGCTTCTTGCTGAACTTGAGGATGGCGTACGCCTCGTTCACACCCTTGCCGCGGATCTCGTCGATGACGAGCCGCATCTTCCGGGGCGACTGACGGACCATCCGCTGGATCGCACGAGCTTCCATGGCACTCACTCCGGCTTGGCCTTCTTGTCGGCGACGACCTTCCCGCCGTGCCCGCGGAACAGGCGCGTCGGCGCGAACTCACCCAGCTTGTGACCCACCATGTTCTCGGTCACGTACACCGGCACGAACTTGTTGCCGTTGTGCACCGCGAGGGTGTGGCCCACGAAGTCGGGCGTGATCGTGCTGCGCCGCGACCAGGTCTTGAACACCTTCTTCT
>CAMLHU010000183.1 GCA_946479825.1 uncultured Gemmatimonadota bacterium | reverse complement strand
TCCCGTATCAGACCGCGCGCTATCGCGTGGTGGGCACCGACCGGCTGCGCCAGATCACCGTCAAGGTCGCCGATCTCAATTCCATGACGCTCGCCATGATCGAGATCGAGCGCGTGCTGCGGCGCGCCCACAAGATCCGGCCGGGCGCGGACAACGATTTCCAGATCCGCAATCAGACCGACGTGTTGTCCACGTTCCAGCAGACCACCGAGACGTTCAAGTACCTGCTGGCGGGGATCGCGGCGGTGAGCTTGCTGGTCGGCGGCATCGGCATCATGAACATCATGCTGGTGTCGGTCACCGAGCGCACCAAGGAGATCGGCATCCGCAAGGCGCTCGGCGCGAGCCGCGGCACCATCCTGTTCCAGTTCCTCATCGAGGCGCTGGTGCTCTGCCTCACCGGCGGCGTGCTCGGCATCATGCTTGGCGTGGCGGGGGCGGTCGTCCTGGCCAAGATCTTCAGCTGGAACACCCTGATCTCGCCGGTGGCCATCGCGATCGCCTTCCTCTTCAGCGGCACCGTCGGCCTCTTCTTCGGACTCTGGCCCGCCAAGCGCGCCGCCAGCCTCGACCCGGTGGAGGCGTTGCGCTACGAGTAGCGCGGTAAAGGGTGAACGGTGAAGGGTGAACGGTGAATGGTGAACGGGCAGGCCTCGATCGGGAGCCCATTCACGCGTTCCCTTCACCCTTCACCCTTTACCGTTCACGGAATTACCTTCCCGCCCCATGCTGCCGCTCGCCTTGCTGTTCCAGCTCGCAACTGCCCCCAACGCGCCCATCAATGGCAAGGGCGCACCGACCGTCGCCATCCCCCGGATCGAGGCCGACGCCACGGTGGACGGGAACCTCGACGAGCCGGCCTGGCAGCAGGCGGCGCGTCTGGGCGGGTTCTGGCAGTACCAGCCGGTGGACGGCCGCCCGGCCGAAGAGACCACCGAGGTCCGGGTCTGGTACTCGGCCAAGGCGATCTGGTTCGGCGTCATCGCGCACGATCGCGACCCATCCTCGATCCGCGCCACGGTGGCCGACCGCGACAACATCCAGGGCGACGACAACGTCCGGATCTATCTCGACACCTTCGACGACCACCGCCGGGCGTACTTCTTCGGCGTGAACCCGCTCGGCGCCCAGGAGGACGGCGTCCGCGCCGAGGGCGGCTTCACCGCCGGCAACCTCACGGGCGGGACCACCGACCTCAATCCCGACTTCCTCTGGCAGTCCAAGGGCCACCTCACGGCCGACGGGTACGTGGTCGAGATCCGGATCCCGTTCAAGAGCCTGCGCTTCAAGGGCGGCGACCCGAAGCAGTGGGGCATCCAGGTCATCCGGACCGTCCAGCGCACCGGCCACCAGGACTCGTGGACCGACCTCCGGCGCGCCAACGCCAGCTTCCTGCTCCAGGACGGCACGCTCGCCGGCCTGCACGACATCCACCGCGGCGTGGTGGTGGAAGCCCAGCCGTTCGTGACCGGCGCCGTGTCGGGCGCGCTCGACTCCACCGGCACCTTCGGGCGCGGTGACGTGCACTCCGAGTTCGGCGCCAACCTGCGGCTCGGCTTCCAGAGCCTCACCGTGGACGCCACGGCCAACCCCGACTTCAGCCAGGTGGAGAGCGACGCCGGGCAGGTGACGGTCAACCAGCGCTTCGCCCTGTTCTACCCCGAGAAGCGCCCGTTCTTCCTCGAGGGGATCGAGCTCTTCGCCACCCCCAACCAGCTGGTCTACACCCGCCAGATCGAGAACCCCATCGGCGGCGTCAAGATCACCGGCAAGACGGGCCGGGTCACCTACGCCCACCTCACCGCGCTCGACGAGGTCGGCGGCGGCGCCCCCAACGCGCTGTTCGACGTGGGCCGGGTGCGCGCCGACTTCGGCGAGAACTCGACCGCGGGGCTGACCTACACCGACCGGTCCGCCGGCTCGGCGTACAGCCGGGTGCTCGCGGGCGACGTCCGCTACGTCTTCGGCAAGCTCTACTACTTCCAGACCCAGCTCGGCGGCTCGTGGACCCGCGACTCCGCGGCCTCCCGCTCGAGCCCGATCTGGCAGGGCGAGCTCGACCGCACCGGCAGGAAGTGGGGTTTCAACTACCAGCTCACCGGCATCGGGCGCGACTTCGAGGCCGCGGGCGGGTTCGTGCCCCGGAACGACATCGTCCGCGTCCACGGGTTCAATCGCTTCACCTGGTATGGCTCGCCCGGGGCGCGGGTCGAGTACTTCCAGGTGTTCTTCGGCCCCGAGAACTTCTGGAGCTACGACGGCTTCCACGCCGGGACCCCGATCGAAGGCAGCCAGTCGGTCAACGCCTCGCTGCACTTCCGTGGCGGCTGGAACCTGACGGTCAATCCGCAGCACGCCTTCGTGCTCCCCGACCCGGCGCTCTACGCCGGTTACTCGGTGGCGACCGGCGGGATCGCCAGCGCGTACACCCCGCCGGGCACCAAGGACGGCTGGAGCGTCACCGCCTCGCTCTCGACCCCGGTGTACCAGGGCTTCAACGCCTCCGCCTCCGCGGCCCGCGGTGCCGCGGTCAACTACGCCGAGGGAAGCCTGGGCCGGGAGACCCAGCTCAAGGGCTCGATCTCCGTCCGGCCCAGCCAGCAGTTCCGCGCCACCGGAAGCCTGATCTACGACCGGCTCACCCGCGCGAGCGACGGCAGCGAGTTCGCCCGGACCATCATCCCGCGGCTCCAGGTGGCCTACCAGCCCACCCGGGCGCTCTTCTTCCGGGTCATCGCGGAATACCGGTCCCAGCGGACGGCCGCGCTTCGCGACCCCGCCTCGGGCGCCCCGATCCTCATCAACGGCGACACCGCGACCGCGACGGCGTCGAACGGGCTGCGGATGGACTGGCTGGCCTCGTTCGAGCCGAACCCGGGCACCGTGGCCTTCTTCGGCTACGGCTCGAGCCTCGACGCCGGCGACAACACCCTCTCCTTCCGCCGGCTCACCCGGCAGACCGACGGATTCTTCGTCAAGCTCGCCTACCTGTTCCGCCAGTAGGGCTGGCGGAACCGACGGCCGGGCGCGAGCGTTAAGGAGCAGACCCGCTCCGGAGCCTCAATGACCGCCGTCCCCGCCCCACCGCCGCCCGCCCCGGTGCGGCGCCATCACTGGCTGGTCCGCCTCACCCACTGGCTCAACGCCATCGTCCTCACCGGCCTGGTCGCGAGCGGACTCCAGATCTACGGCGCCTACGAGCGGTTCGGCCTCAAGGGCGGCCCCCGCATCGGCCCCAACCCGTTCGAGGGCCACGGCTTTCCGCACTGGGCCCGGCTCGGTGGCTGGCTCGCCGGCGGCCTCAACTGGCACTTCACCCTGGCGTGGCTCTTCATCGGCGGCGGGCTCTGCTACCTGGCCTACCTCGCCCTCTCGGGAGAGTGGCGGTCCCTGCTCTTCCGGCCCCGCGACGTGCCCGGCGCGGTCGCGATGCAGCTGTACTACCTCGGCGTCCGGAAGGACCACCCCCCACAGGGCAAGCACAACCCGCTCCAGAAGGGCGCCTACACGTTCATCGTGGCGCTCGGCGCCCTCTCGGCGCTCACCGGGCTCGCCATCTACAAGCCGGTGCAACTGCACTTCCTGACGGCCCTCTTCGGCGGCTATGAGTTCGCCCGCTACTGGCACTTCGTGGCGGTGTGGGTCTTCGTCGGGTTCACCCTGCTCCACATCGCGCTGGTCTTCCTGGTCGACCCCGCGTCGCTCCGCGGGATGATCACCGGCTGGTATCGCGGGAGGTTCCCGAGCCATGACTGACCACCTCGCCCGGCGCGACTTCCTCCGCCTCGGCCTCACCGCGGGCGCCGCGGGCCTCCTCACCGGCTGCGGCTGGGATGGCGGCGGCCTCATCCGGCCGACGCTCGGCCGCGTCTCCCGCGTCAACGACTGGGTCGGCGAACGGCTCGTCTCCCCGCACCGGCTCGCCCCCGAGTATCCGGTCAGCGCCCGGACGGGGATGTCGTTCCCGATGTACTACGTGAGCGACGAGCTCCCGGTCCTGCGCGACCCGTCGGCGTGGCGCCTCGAGGTCGGCGGCCAGGTGCGGTCGCCGAAGCGGTTCACGCTGGCCGAGCTGCAGGCCCTGCCGAGCGTGACCTACACCGTCAAGCACCACTGTGTGGAAGGGTGGACCGCCATCGCCACCTGGACGGGGGTGCCGGTCAGCACCATCGCCCAGATCGTGGGACCGACGCCGGCCGCCAGGTACCTGCGTTTCGACTCGTTCGATGCGGACTATTACAACGGCTGGGACCTCACCACCGCGATGCACCCCCAGACGATCCTGGCCTACGCCTACAACGACCGTCCGCTCGCCCCCGACCACGGCGCCCCGCTCCGGCTCTACTCGCCGCTCAAGCTCGGCTACAAGCTGACCAAGTTCCTCACCGGCGTGACCTTCACCGACCAGCGCCCCGGCGGATACTGGGAGGATCAGGGATACCCGTGGCTGGGAGGCGTGTGAGGGGGGAGGGGGAGGGAGAGGGAAGAGGAGAAGATGGGAGGAGGAGAAGAAGAGGGGAGGAGAAAAGGAGGGGGATGGGGAGAGACCCACGACTCAAGACCCACCACCCACGGCTCACGACGCACGACCCACGACCCACCAGCGACCAACGACCAACGACCGTATTTTCCCCGCATGCGCCGCCCTTACCTCGCCGCCGCCGGATTCTCCCTGGCCATCGTCGTGGCCCGCCTCCTCGGCGCCCCGGCGCTCTCCGACCCGACCGGCACGGCGCTCCCGCCGGGGCTGCACCTGCACTTTCCGGCGCTCAACCTTATCCTCGCGCCGCTCTTCGACCTCTGGGACGGGGTGTCGATGCTGGGAATGCGGCGGCTCCGGGCCTTCTTTATCTGGAGCGCGGCGTTCTTCGCGCTCTGGCAACTTGCGCGGCTCGCGGGGCGGGTCTCACTCCGCCGCGCGGCCAAGG
>CAMLHU010000182.1 GCA_946479825.1 uncultured Gemmatimonadota bacterium | reverse complement strand
CCTGGTCGTACGGCACGTACGTCGCCAGCCCCTTGTCCGCCGACACCTTCGTCAGCGCCGCCGTCGTCGTCGTCTTCCCGTGGTCCACGTGCCCGATCGTCCCAACGTTCACGTGCGGCTTCGTCCGCTCGAACTTCGCCTTCGCCATGGCTCGCGCTTCCTGTCTGTAGGGCTCTCTGCTGGCAGCATCCCGCCAGCCGCTATCCGCTATCCGACCAACGTCCAACGACCAACGACCAACGACCCTACTTCTTCGCCGCCTTCGAGATGATCTCCTCGGCGACCGCCTTCGGCACTTCCTCGTAGTGGTCGAACTGCATCGAGTACACCGCCCGGCCCTGGGTCATCGACCGCAGGGTGGTGGAGTAGCCGAACATCTCCTTGAGCGGGACGTCGGCCGCGACCACCTGGGCCTCGCCGCGCTGGGTCATCCCGCCGATCTTGCCGCGGCGGCTGGAGAGGTCGCCCATCACGTCGCCGAGGAAGTCGGACGGGGTCACCACCTCGACCTCCATGATCGGCTCGAGGAGGATCGGGTGGGCCATCCGCGCCGCCTCCTTGACCGCCATCGAGCCCGCGATCTTGAAGGCCATTTCGCTCGAGTCGACGTCGTGGTACGACCCGAACACCAGCGTGGCCTTGACGTCCACCATCGGGTACCCGGCCAGGACGCCGTTCTCCAGCGCCTCGCGGATCCCGGCCTCGACCGGCTTGATGAACTCGCGCGGGATCACGCCGCCGACGATCTGGTCCTCGAAGACGAACCCTTCGCCCGGCTTGGCCGGCTCGAAGTGGATCACCACGTGGCCGTACTGGCCCTTGCCGCCCGACTGCCGGATGAACTTCCCCTCGACGTTCTCGACCCGCCGGGTGACCGTCTCGCGGAAGGCCACCTGCGGCCGGCCCACGTTGGCCTCGACCTTGAACTCGCGCTTCATCCGGTCCACGATGATCTCGAGGTGGAGCTCGCCCATCCCCGCGATGATCGTCTGGCCGGTCTCGGCGTCGGAGCGCACCCGGAAGGTCGGGTCCTCTTCGGCCAGCTTCTGCAGCGCGTTGGCCAGCTTGTCCTGGTCGGCCTTGGTCTTCGGCTCCACGGCCACGTCGATGACGGGGTTCGGGAACTTGATGGCCTCGAGGATGACCGGCTTGTCCTCGTCCGACAGCGTGTCGCCCGTGCGGGTGTCCTTGAGGCCGATGGCCGCGGCGATGTCGCCGGCGAGCACTTCCTCGATCTCGTCCCGCTTGTTGGCGTGCATCTGCAGGAGCCGACCCACCCGCTCCCGCTTGTCCTTCGTGCTGTTATAGACGTAGCTCCCGGCGGTCAGCTTGCCGCTGTACACCCGGAAGTACGTGAGCCGGCCCACGTAGGGGTCGGTCATGATCTTGAACGCCAGCGCCGCGAAGGGCTCGTCGTCCGACGTCTTCCGCTCCACCACCTGGGTGTCGTGCTGCGGGAGGTGGCCCTTGACCGGCGGGATGTCGAGCGGGCACGGCAGGTAGTCGATCACCGCGTCGAGCAGCGCCTGCACGCCCTTGTTCTTGAACGAGGCGCCGCAGAGCACCGGCACGAGCGACCCGCTCGTCACCGCCTTGCGGAGCGCGCGCTGGATCTCGTCGAACGAGAGCTCGGCGCCGCCCAGGTACTTCTCCATCAGCTCCTCGTCGAACTCCACCGCCGCCTCGATCACCTCGTGGCGCGCCGCCTCGGCCCGCTCGCGGAACGCCTCGGGCACCGGCATCTCGGTGAAGGTCTTGCCCAGCGTCTCCTCGTCGAAGACCACCTGGACCCGACGGAGCACGTCGATGTGCCCGGTGAAGGTCTCGCCCGAGCCCACCGGGAGCTGCAGCGGGAACGCCTTCTTGGTCAGGCGGTCCCGGATCATCTTGAGGCAGCGGTCGAAGTCGGCGCCGATGCGGTCCATCTTGTTGGCGAAGATGATCCGCGGCACGCCGTACTGGTCCGCCTGGCGCCACACCGTCTCGGTCTGCGGCTCCACGCCGGCCACCGAGTCGAGCAGCGTCACCGCGCCGTCGAGCACGCGGAGGGAGCGCTGGACCTCGACCGTGAAGTCCACGTGCCCCGGCGTGTCGATGATGTTGATGCGGTACTGCTCGCCGTTCCGGGTCCAGAAGCAGGTCGTCGCGGCCGACGTGATCGTGATGCCGCGCTCCTGCTCCTGCTCCATCCAGTCCATCGTGGCCGCACCCTCGTGCACCTCACCGATCTTGTAGTTCTTGCCGGTGTAGTAGAGGATGCGCTCGGTCGTGGTCGTCTTCCCGGCATCGATGTGGGCCATGATGCCGATGTTGCGATAGCGATCGAGCGGGGTCTGCCGGGCCATTGCCTGTCCTGTCCTGCGGCGGGGCCTGGCCCCGCCGTCACAGTGTCCGTCCGCCAGCGAAAAAGCGGGGCGACCAGACCCGGCCTGAGCCGGCGGTCTCGCTCCGCGCACGTCCGGGCTCGCGCCCTGGACGAGGACCGTCGTCGGTCCCACGCGTTTTCGTCGGAAGACCAGAGGTGGCGGGCCGCGAACGCCCCGTCACGTGATCCGATGTTCGGGCGCCCCGGAGGGCGCCCCCTGCCTCGTCCTGCCTACCAGCGATAGTGCGCGAACGCCCGGTTGGCCTCGGCCATCCGATGCGTGTCTTCCTTCTTCTTGATGGTGTTCCCCTCGCCCTTGCTCGCCGAGATCAGCTCGGCCGCCAGGCGCTCGGACATGGTCTTCTCCGACCGGGCCCGGGAGAACTCCAGGATCCACCGCATCGCCAGCGCCGTGCGCCGCTCCGGCCGCACCTCGACCGGCACCTGCAGCGAGGCGCCGCCGACGCGCCGGCTCTTCACCTCGAGCGCCGGCTTGGCGTTGTTCACCGCCTGCTTGAAGACCGCCACGCCCGGCTGGCCGGTCCGCTCCTCGATCAGGTCCATCGCGTCGTAGAACGTCCGCTCGGCGAGGGACTTCTTCCCTTCGATCATCAGACAGTTCACGAACTTCGAGACCGTCTGGCTGTCGTAGCGCGGGTCGGCCGGGACCGGCCGCTTCACCGCGGACTTGCGGCGGCTCACTTCTTACCTCCCGCGGCGCCGGCGGCCTTCGGCCGCTTCGCGCCGTACTTGGACCGGCTCCGGCGGCGGTCGTTCACGCCGGCCGAATCGAGCGAACCGCGGACGATGTGGTAGCGCACGCCCGGCAGGTCCTTCACGCGGCCGCCCCGGATCAGGACGATCGAGTGCTCCTGCAGGTTGTGGCCTTCGCCCGGGATGTACGCCGTCACCTCGAACCCGTTGGTGAGCCGCACACGCGCCACCTTGCGGAGCGCCGAGTTCGGCTTCTTGGGCGTGGTGGTGTACACACGCGTGCACACGCCACGCTTGAGCGGGTTCTTTTCGAGCGCGGGGGCCTTGTCCTTGGCCTCCACCGACTTCCGGCCGCGCCGGACGAGCTGATTGATGGTCGGCATCTACCCTATATCCTGAGCACCAAAACGGGCCGTAAAACACGGCAGACACGAATGATAGAGGGGGAGGAAGGAAGGGTCAAGGGGCGGGGGCTGGCGGACAGGCGGACGGGCGGACGGAGGGGGTGGAGAGACGCAGAGGCGCAGGGGCGCAGGGACTGGCAGACCGGAGGGCCACTGACACCACGGATAACCGATAGCGGATAGCGGACAGCGACCAGCCCTCCCAGGCCGGTGCCGTTTTCGGGGTATTTTCGGCTTGCCCAACCGCCCCCCGGCGGCACATTTCTCTGACCTTTCCTTAATCCCACCCGCTCGGAGCCCGCCATGCCCCTCCCGCGAGTCCTCGCGACCCTCGGCGCCGCCCTGCTCGTGTCCCCCGCCCAGCCCGGGCCGAACCACCCGGCCCCCACCGAGCCGCCGGTCGTGGAGGTCGTCGCCACCGACTTCGCCTTCCCGACCTTCTCCGCACGCACCGCCCCCGCCGGCCCGATCACCTTCCGGGTCACCAACAAGGGGAAGGTGATGCACATGATGGGCGTGATCTGGCTCGGCAGCCACACGAACGCCGACTTCCTCACCGCCCTCCGGAACAACACCGGGATCGACGGGACGTACGAGGTCGGCGGCCCGAACGGGATCGCCCCGGGGGAGACGGTCGAGACCACCGTGATCCTCCCCGCCGGGCACGTGATGCTGGTCTGCTGGGTGGACGGCGAGAACGAGCCGATGCACGTCACCAAGGGGATGTTCGCCGATTTCGACGTGACCCCCGCCGCCAGCGACCCGGCGCTGGAGCCCACAGCCGACGCGACCATCACCCTCAAGGACTACGCGATCACCGTCTCAGGCCCGGTCACCGCGGGGCACCACGTCTTCCGGATCGACAACGCAGGGCCGGCGTCGCATGACCTGGTCCTGGTCCGGATGCGCAAGGACGCCACGATGGACGACATCCGTGCCTGGATCAAGCACCCCGAGAAGGGTTCGCCCCGGGCCACCCCGGCGGGCGGCACCGTCGGATTCGATCCCGCCCACCACACCTACCTCTCCGCGGACCTCACCCCCGGCCGTTACGAGCTGATCTGCATCATGCCCGACGACAAGGGCGTGCCCCACTTCACGGGGCACGGGATGATGATGGAGCTGGAGGTGAAGTGAAATGCAGGGGGCTGAGGAATAGGTCGAAGCGAAAGCGGGGGGATTCGCCTGTGCGGGTTCGAGCGAAGGCCCTCATGGCTTGCGCCATGGCCCGGCTGCATGACCAATCGGCAGGCGCCGGAGAGAGGGGTCAGAGGTTTGCCCACGCGGACGGTAATGGATCCACGGCCCTAACGGCCGGCAGTGACGGTGACCGGTATCACCTTCCTGACCCCGAACCCGGCCGAGATGGTGATTGCGACGCTTCCAGCTCGCCGTGCGTAGACCACCCCGGTTGAACCGACCGTGGCGACCGATGGGTCACTACTCTGGT
>CAMLHU010000181.1 GCA_946479825.1 uncultured Gemmatimonadota bacterium | reverse complement strand
GGGGGGAGCGCGGCCTCCTCCTCGATCCGCTGGCGTTCGCGCTCCGCCAGCTCCACCAGCGCCTCGACGATGTTCTCGCGGTTCTCCGGGTCGAGCGCCTCGATCCGCGCCCCGGGGACCGGGGCCGCGATCGGGATGCTGGGACGCTGGGGGGGCGCGGCCGGGTCGGACGGCGCGTCGTTCGTGGCGGACACACGGTTAAGATATCCACCTTTGCGACGAGCGACAGACGATGCACGTGCGCGGCACGGCCCGGGTCCCCGGCGACAAGAGCATCACCCACCGCGCGCTCCTGTTCGCGGCGCTCGGCGGCGGGACCAGCTGGATCGGCGGCGCCCTCACCGCGTTCGACGCCCGCTCGTCCGCCCGGGTCCTCCGCGCGCTCGGCGCCCGCATCTCGCCGCTCACCCCCGGGCAGGCGGTCCGGGTGGACGGCGTGCGGCGGTTCCGGCGCCCCGAGGCGCGCCTCAACTGCGGCAACTCCGGCACCACCACCCGGCTCCTGCTCGGCCTCCTCGCGGGGCACCGCTTCCGGACCGAACTCACCGGCGACGCGTCGCTCCGCCGCCGGCCGATGCGACGGGTGACCATCCCGCTCACCCTCATGGGCGCCCGGTTCGAGGAACTCGGCCGCGGCGACGGGCTGCCGCTCGCGGTCCGCGGCGGTGCCCTGCGTGCGCTCCGCTACGAGCTGCCGGTCTCGAGCGCGCAGCTCAAGAGCGCGCTGCTCCTGGCGGGCGTGGCAGGCGGCGTCGCGGTGGACGTGCGCGAGCCCGCCGGCCGCTCCCGCGACCATACCGAGCGGATGCTCCGGAGCTTCGGTTTCACGGTGGCCGACGAGGCCGACGGGTGGATCCGCTTCGCTCCCACCGGGCGCCTCGGGCCGTTCGAGCTCCAGGTCCCCGGCGACCCGTCGTCGGCCGCCTTCCTGGTCGCGGCCGCTACGCTCGCGGAGGGTGGGGAGCTGAGCGTGACCGGCGTCGGGCTCAATCCGACCCGCACCGCGTTCCTCGACGTCCTCGCGCGGATGGGCGGACGTGCGGCCCGGGACAATGTTCGCGAGGAGTTCGGCGAGCCGGTCGGCGACCTCGTGGTAAGCCCGGCCGCCCTCCGGGCCACCGAGGTGGCGGCGGCGGAGATCCCGGGGCTCATCGACGAGGTCCCGATCCTCGCCGTGCTCGCGAGCCGTGCCCGGGGGGAGACCGTCTTCCGCGAGGTCGGCGAGCTGCGGGTCAAGGAGAGCGACCGCCTGGGCCTCCTCGCGGAGAACCTCCGGGCGGTCGGCGTCCGGGCGGAGGCCGCCGGCAACGACCTGCACGTCGATGGCACCGACCGACCGCCGCGAGGCCGGATCCGCACGGCGGGCGATCACCGCATCGCGATGGCGTTCGCGGTGCTCGGCACGCTCCCGGGCGCAGCGGTCCGGATCGACGACCTCACCTGCGCCGGCGTTAGCTTCCCCGGGTTCCGCGAAACGCTCCGGGCGATCCGCGCCGCCCGTTCCTGATCGCTCACGCGCCCCACGCGCCTCACGCGCCCCACGCGCCTCACGCGCCCACACGCCCCACGCGCCTATGCCCCCTGCTCCCAACGTCATCGCCATCGACGGCCCTTCGGCCTCCGGCAAGTCCAGCACGGCGCGCGCGGTGGCGGAGGCGCTCGGCGCGGGGCACCTCGACAGCGGGGCGCTGTATCGCGGGTTGGCGCTGATCGCCCTGGAGGAGGGGCGGGCGACGCATTCGGCACCGGAGGCGGTGCCGGCCGAGCGGGTCGTCGCGGCGGCGGAGCGGCGGGGGCTCGAGCTCCGGTCGGACGGGGTGACGTTCCTGGCCTGGCTCGACGGGCTCCCGGCGGAGGAGCGGATCCGCACGCCGGAAGTCACCCGAGCTGTCTCCCCGGTGTCGGCGGTGCCGGCGCTGCGCGAGTGGGTGAACGGCGTCCTCCGGCGGGTCGCGGCGGAGCGGCTCGTGGTGGTGGACGGCCGCGACATCGGGACCGTGGTGTTCCCCGACGCGCCGCTCAAGGTGTTCCTGACCGCGACCCCGGAGGCGCGGGCGGGGCGGCGGTCGGCGCAGTGGGGGCGGCCGGCCGACCCCGACGTGCTCGCGGCCGAGGCCGCCGCGCTCGCCGCCCGCGACCAGGCCGACTCGACTCGGGCGGTCGCCCCGCTCCGGGAGGCGGCCGACGCCCTCCGGCTCGACACCACGGCGCTCTCGTTCGACGAGCAGGTGGGGCGGATCGTGGAGTGGGCCCGGTCCCGGGGGCTCGGGGGAGGGCGGGGGTAGCCCCCTTGAATCCTCGGGGCCGCCCCGGCATTTTTGGGGCTTCCCCATTCCGGGCACTTCGGCCCGGTCTCGGGGCTCAACCCCCAGCCCGTGGCCCCCGCCGCGGTCCAGTCCGGAAGGTCCTGCCCGTGCCTGAACTCCTCGATACCAACCGCAAGAAGGCGCACTTCGACTCCCCGACCGGCCTCCGCGTCCGGAACGACCTCTATGACGAGGACTATTCCGACGCCGAGTACGAGCAGATGCTCTCGATGTACGAGGGCACGATGTCCCAGATCGCCGAGGGGGAGATCGTCAAGTCGAAGGTCCTGCGCATCACCGAGAACGCCGTCATCCTCGACGTCGGCTTCAAGTCCGAGGGCTCCGTCGCCCTCGACGAGTTCAAGGAAGTGCCGAAGGAGGGCGAGGAGGTCGAGGTCTTCCTCGAGCACCTCGAGGACCAGGAGGGCGCGGTCGTCCTCTCGAAGAAGAAGGCCGACTTCATGCGCGTCTGGGAGAAGATCCGCCAGGCGCACGAGAGCGACCAGCCGGTCGAGGGCACGCTCGTCAAGAAGATCAAGGGCGGCGTCGTGGTGAACCTGATGGGCGTCGACGCCTTCCTGCCGGGGAGCCAGATCGCGCTCCGGCGGGTGCCCAACATCGACGAGCTGCTGGGGCAGACGTACGAGTTCAAGATCATCAAGCTCAACAAGCGCCGGCGGAACATCGTCGTGAGCCGCCGCGTCATCCTCGAGCACGAGCGCGCCCACAAGCGCGAGCACCTGATGAAGGAGCTCGAGGTCGGCCAGGTCCGGAAGGGCGTGGTCAAGAACATCACCGACTTCGGCGCCTTCATCGACCTGGGCGGCGTGGACGGCCTGCTCCACATCACCGACATGTCGTACGGCCGGGTGTCGCACCCGACCGAGGTGGTCCAGATCGGCAAGGAGGTCGAGGTCAAGATCCTGGACATCGACTGGCAGCGGGAGCGCATCAGCCTCGGCATGAAGCAGCTCCAGGCCTACCCGTGGCAGAACGTCGCCGCGCGCTACCCGGTCGGCACCCGCGTCCAGGGCAAGGTGGTCTCGATCACCAACTACGGCGCGTTCGTCGAGCTCGAGCCCGGCATCGAGGGCCTGGTGCACATCTCCGAGATGAGCTGGACCCGGAACGTGCGCCACCCGTCCAAGATCGTCAGCATCGGCGAGACCATCGACGCCGTGGTGCTCAAGGTGGACGAGGGCGAGGAGAAGATCTCGCTCGGCATGAAGCAGACCGAGCAGGATCCCTGGGTGCTCCTGCCGCTCAAGTACCCGGCCGGCACCCGGATCACCGGCAAGGTGCGCAACCTCACCAGCTTCGGCGCCTTCGTCGAGATCGAGCCGGGCATCGACGGCCTGGTCCACATCTCCGACATGTCGTGGACCAAGCGGGTGCAGCACCCGTCCGAGGTGGTCAAGAAGGGCGACACGGTGGACGTCGTCATCCTGAACATCGACTCGGACAACAAGCGGATCTCCCTCGGCCTCAAGCAGGCGCAGGAGGATCCGTGGCTCAAGATCGGCGAGACCTACCCGATCGGCCACGAGCTCCGCGGCCGCACCACCCGCCTGATGGACAAGGGCGTCGTGGTGGACCTCGGCAACGACCTCGAGGGCTTCGTCCCGATGTCGCAGCTCGGCATCGCGGAGGTCGAGAAGCCCGAGGACGCGGTCAAGGAAGGCCAGGCGGTGGACCTCAAGGTCCTCGAGGTGGATCCGATCCACCACCGCATCGTGCTCGCCGTCATCGGATACCCCGACGAGCCGATCATCCCGCCGGTCAAGATCGACTTCAAGGCCACCGAAGGGGAGTGATCCCCGCGGTCCCTCGAATCGCCCGGAGCCCCGGTCCTCGTGACCGGGGCTTTGGTGTTGTGGGGCCCGCACCGCCGCCGGGAGGGGACTGCCTGCACCACGAAGGGCACGAAGGCGCACGAAGAGGCACGAAGGGCTTCACAGCAGGATTCGGTGGATGCCGTGCCGGAGTACCGGAACGTTGAAGTTGATCAGCAGCCCGGTGCGGAGCCCGGTGAGCTTGAGGTAGGTCAGCATCTGGCTCTGGTGGACCGGATGCAGGCGTTCCACTGACTTGAGCTCGACGATGAGGGCTTCGCCGACCACGAGATCCAGGCGGAAGGCGTTCGCAAGGCTCCGCCCCCGGTAGGTGACGCCGAGGGGGACCTCCATCCGGCAGGGCACGTTGCGGGCGGTAAGCTCCCACACCAGGCACTGGCGGTAGGCTGACTCGAGCAGGCCGGGGCCGAGCTGCCGATGGACGGTGATTGCGGCGCCGATGACCCGGTCCGTCAGGTCGTGCGCCACCGGGTAGAGCAGGGGCATGGCCCGAACGTACCGACCGGGGGCCCGCTCCCCGTCACCCGAATCCGCCGGCCACCCCGCCAATTAACGCAGTGCTTCGTGCCTCTTCGTGTCCCTTCGTGCCCTTCGTGGTTGAGGCGGTCCTCCGGCAGGCGCGATGCCGGCCACCACACCCTGTTGGAGCGGGCGGATCCGGCGTATTCTCCTCGGTATGCCCACTCCACGCGAACTGCTGGACCAGCTCCACGCCCGCCAGGCGGAGTCCGAACAGGGCGGGGGCCCTGACCGCGTCGCCCAGCAGCACAAGAAGGGGAAGC
>CAMLHU010000180.1 GCA_946479825.1 uncultured Gemmatimonadota bacterium | reverse complement strand
CACCGGGATCCCGGCCGCCGCCAGCGCCTGGCGCGACGCCACCACGTTCCGCTCCCCCATCTGCACCGCGCCGCTCGGGCTCAGGTTGCCGAACATGCTGGCCCCGCCCACCAGCCGGGCGGTGAGCCGCCGGGGCTCGGCGCCCAGCGCCTTCAGGCGCTCGACCAGGGCCGGCACCGCCGTCTCGGGGAACTTGGCCGGGTTGTCGGCGCCGCGGGTGGCGAGGGAGCGCGAGGGGAGGAGGACGTGCGCCATCCCGCCCACCCGCGCCACCGGGTCGTGCAGGATGATCGCGACGCAGCTGCCAAGGCCCAGGCTCACCATCTCGGCCTCGGCCGAGGCGGCCTCGAGCTCCGCCACCCGGACGACGATGGTACCGGTCGCGTTCACGCCACCCTCCGGAAGATCCGCTCGCGCACGTCCACCAGTTCCACCCGCTCCCGCGCCGGCCCGAACAGGGTCTCCACCTTGCCGAGGATGAGCAGGCCGCCGGGGACCAGCGCGTCCACGAAGCGGGTGAAGAGCCGCTCCTGCCCGTCGCGGTCGAAATAGATGATCACGTTGCGGCACGCGACGATGTCGAACGCCGGGCCGGGCACCGGATCGAGGAAGAGGTCGGCGCGCCGGACGTCCACCAGCCGCCGCACCGCGGGCGTCATCTCGCGCTCCCGGCCGAGGTCGGTGGTGTAGCGCGCCACCAGGGCCGGCGGGGTCTCCTGGAACGCGGCCACCGGATAGCGCGCCGCGCGCGCCCGGTCGAGCGAGACCTTGTCGATGTCGGTGGCCGTGATCCGCGCGCGCTCGAGCCAGGCGCGCCGCCCCGAGCGCTCGGCCTCCTCGGCCAGGAGCATCGCGATGGTGTACGGCTCCTCGCCCGAGGAACAGCCGGCGCTCCAGATCCGGACCGCCCCTTCCCGCGCCCGCCAGAGCGGCGGCAGGAGGTCGGCGGCGAGCCGGTTCCACGCCTCCGGGTTCCGGTAGAACCGGGTGACGTTGATCGTGAGCGCGTCCTTGAGCTGCTCGTACTCCGCCGGGTCGGCCTCGAGGAGGCGCTGGTAGTCGGCGTAGGTGTGGACGCCGCGGGCCCGCATCCGCACCGCCAGGCGCCGCCGGATGCACTTCTCCTTATATCCGTCGAGCGCGAGCCCTGCCGTGGCCGAGATGGCCCGGGTGAGCGCCGCGAAGCCCTCGGGGTCGCCGGTGAGCATCACAGCGCCGCCTCCGTGGGCATCGACTCGAGGTTGGTGCGCGCCAGCTGGTGGTTCGGGTTGAGCTCGAGCACCCGCTGCCAGCAGGTGCGGGCCCGCTCCACGTCGCGGCTCCGGAAGGCGATGTTGCCGAGCTTGAAGTAGAGGTCGTCGCCCAGGTCGGGGGCGAGCTTGGCGGCGCGCTGGTAGGCCTGGTCGGCCTCCTCGTACTTCCCGTTGCGATAGAGCAGGTCGCCCAGGTTCTTCGAGACCTGCGGCAGCGACGGATCCTCCGCCAGCGCCTCGCGGAGCGCCGCCTCGGCGCCGGCCAGGTCGCCGGTGAGCTCCAGCAGCACCGCGAGGTTGTTCCGCAGCACCGCGTTGGCGCCGTAGGCGGCGACGCCTTCCTGCGCCAGCGTGATCGCGGCCTCGAGGTCGCTCTCGGCGGCGTGCGCGAGCGACGCGGCCCAGTACCAGATGGCCGGCGGGCGCTTGTCGCCGAGGAGCTCGCGGGCGCGCTGCAGCCGCCCGGCGGCGACGCCCGCGTCGCCCCGCTTGAGGGCGGCGATCCCCCACCCCGTCATGATCCGGGCGTCGTCGCGCGCCTTGGTGACCGCCTCGCCGTAGGCCGCCTCGGCGTCGGCCAGCCGCCCCATCCGCTCGAGGCCGTAGGCCAGGTCGTAGAGCACCGCGGGGCGCGGCCCGCCGCGCTCCGCCGCCGTCCGGAGCGACTCCACCCCGTCGGCCCACTTGGCCTGCTTGAGCGCGATGAGCCCGATGAAGAACGGCGCGCTCGCCTCCGAGGGCCGCAGGTCGGCCACCCGGCGGAACTCGCGCTGGGCCTCGTCGAGCATCCCGGTCTTGTAGAAGGCGATGCCGAGGTTGCGGTGCTCGTCCACCCGCGCGGCGCTGACGCTCGGCTCGGGGGTGCCGGTGGAGGTGCCGGCCCGGTGCGCGAAGCCCGCGGTGATGAGCCCGTAGAGCGCCTTGCCGACCTCGAACTCCACCAGGCCGCTGTCCTCGACCAGCTGGTGGATGTCGCGCCGGCCGTCGAGCAGCGGGACGATGCGCTCCTGCTCCGGCGAGAGCTGGACCTCCGACCCCTGCAGGTGGTCGCGGTCGAGGGTGAAGATCAGGTCGAACGACGGGATCTTCTTCTCGATCAGGCTCCACTCGTCCACCCGGCGGGCGCCCTCGAGCAGCAGCGACTCGGGGTTGATCTTGACCAGGAAGTCCTGGCGCTCGGGCCGGACGCCGGCCTCGAAGTTGAACGTCCCCGACGACCAGGTGAACAGGTAGTAGACCGCCTCCTCGATCTGGAGCCGGATGTACTCCTCGAGGTCGGTCCGCCGGATGACGCCGCTGTTGACCAGGATCTCGCCCAGCTTCTGGTCGCGCAGCTCCTCCTGGAGGTCGATGGCCTGCTGCAGCTGCTCCTGGGTGATGCGCCCGTTCTTGACCAGCAGGTCGCCGAGGCGGTCGCGGCGGTTGACGATGGAGGCGTAGCAGATCCGCCCCTCGTCGAAGTAGATGTAGCCGAAGTTCTGCCGGTCGGCGACCGCCAGGCACCCGGTCTTCCGCCCCAGCGCGAGCAGCTGGAGCACGTCGGGGAGGCTCGCCTCCTTGAGGGATCCCTTGATCGCCATCAGCGGAGGTCCTCGAGCAGGCGGTCGGCGGTGTCGGGCCAGTCCCAGACCATCTTCTCGGGGCTCTTCACCCCGCCGCTCGTGGTGACCACGATGCCGCTCGACCGGCGGCCACCGCTCTTGCGGGCGGGGCGCTCGGTGGCGCCTTCCAGCACCTCGCGCGCGAGCCCGGCGGTGACCTGCGTCTGGCGCGCCTCCGCGGCCTGCTCCACCCGCTGCACCAGGCCGAGCACCGCGCGCGGCGACTCGGCCGGGCGGCCGGCCACGTACTGCGCGAGCTCCGGGTCGGCGCTCCCCACCCGCGCGGCGAGCGCGCGCTCGACCACCGCCAGGCGGAGCTCCCGCTCCGGCGCCTCGAGCGTCACCACCAGCCCGCCCTCGAGCCGCGAGACCAGCCGCGGCTCGATCCCCTGCAGCTCGCGGAGCGGCACGGCGCTGGTGAACACCAGCTGGCGCCCCTGCTCCACCAGCTGGTTGAACACCCAGAAGAGTTCTTCCTGGCTCTTGTCGCGCCCGGCCAGGAGATGCACGTCGTCCACCAGGAGCGCCGTGACGCGCCGGTACCGGGCGCGCCAGAGCGGCACCCGGTCGCGGTCGATGGCGTCGATCAGGTCTTCGGTGAAGTCTTCGGCGCCAAGACAGGCCACCACCGCCTCGGGCCCCTTGGCCAGCGCGTTGCCGATCGCGTGCAGCAGGTGGGTCTTGCCGAGCCCGCTCTGGGCCACGATCACGAGCGGGTTGTACCTGGCCCCCGGCTCCGTCACCACGGCGCGCGCGGCGTTGAGCGCGACACGATTGCTCGGCGCCTCGGCGAAGTCCTCGAGCCGCCAGAGCGGCGAGGGCCCCGGGGGCGGCGTCGCCCCCGCGCGGGCCCGTTCCACCAGCGCCTCGGCGGCCGCCACGTCGTCGGGGTTCCGGAACGCCGGCGAACCGCCGAGCGCCGGGTCGAGCTCGCCGGCCTCGCGCTCGAGCCGCCGGAGCCGCTCGACGTCGGCCACGTAGGCGCGGAGGACCGCCTCGGGATCGCCGGGCGCGTCCTGGTCGAGCAGCGCGTTGAGCCGCGCGGTGCGATACCCCTCGCCTTCCCAGCGGAGGATCGCCTCGCCCACCCGGGCGCGCCACGCCTCCACCTGCTGCGAGAGCGTGACCGTCACCTCGGAGAGGAAGGCGTCGAACTCCTCGGTGCCGGGCGGCGCCGCCGGCTCGGCCGCCGCGGGGGCAGCGGGCGCATTGCCCGCGACGGCACCGCCCAGCACCCCACGGGCCCGCTCCGCGTCGAGCGGCGCGTCGCTCACCGACTGCACCGCCATCAGGCGGTTGAGCGCACCGATGAGCTCGCGGACGTTCCCAGGCACCGACTCGGCCACCACCTCGACCACGCCGGGGGCGAAGGTGACCCCGCGCTCGTCGCAGTGGCGGCGGAGGATCGCGACCCGGGTCTCGAAGTCGGGCGCGCCGATGTCGATGACCAGCCCGCCCGCGAAGCGCTGGATCAGCCGCTCGTCGAGCGCCTCGATCTCCGCCGGGGGCCGGTCGCTCGTCATCACGATCTGGCGCCCCGCCGTGGTCATCGTGTTGGTGAGCCGCAGCAGCTCGGCCTGCACTTCGCGCCGGTGGGTCAGGAACTGCACGTCGTCGATCAGCAGCAGCCCGGTCTCGGCGTAGCGCCGCCGGTAGGCGTCGCCCTGCCCCGCGCCGATGGCGGCGTGGTACGCCTCGACGAAGTCGTCGAGCGTGAGGTAGTCCACCGCGAGCTTGGGATCGATGGCCCGCGCCTGGTGGCCGATGGCCATCAGCAGGTGGGTCTTGCCGAGCCCCGGGCCCGCGTAGATGAACAGCGGGTTGTACGCCGTGCCCGGCGACTCCGCCACCGCGCGCGCCGCGGTCACGGCGAGCCGGTTGGCGGCGCCCACCACGCAGGTGTCGAAGCGGAACCGCGGGTTGAGCTGGTCGGTCATCCCACCGGGGTGTTCTGCGCCAGGCGCTTGAGGACGAGCTCGGAGATCCCCTTCAGGGTCTCGAACACGCCGCTGCCGTGGACCGCGTCGGCGGCGTAGCTCTTCACGCCCCGGAAGTTGAGCGCGTCGTCGAGCTCCGCCTGGCTCAGGATGAGCTCGGGCGGCAAGTCCTGCTTGTTGTACTGGA
>CAMLHU010000179.1 GCA_946479825.1 uncultured Gemmatimonadota bacterium | reverse complement strand
CTCACCGCGCTCGCGATGCTGGCCTTCGCGGCCAACTCGCTCCTCTGCCGCGCGGCGCTCCGCGGCGGAGCGATCGACCCGGCGAGCTTCTCCGCCATCCGGATCGGCTCGGGCGCGCTGATGCTCGCCCTCCTGGTGCGCCTGCGCCGCCCGGCCCCCGCCACCCCGCCCCGCGTCTCGTGGCCGGCCGCGCTCGCCCTCGTGGGTTACGCGGTGCCGTTCTCCTTCGCCTACCTCTCGCTCAGCGCCGGGACCGGCGCGCTCCTCCTCTTCGGCGCGGTCCAGCTCACGATGGTGGCAGGTGCGGTCCGCGCCGGCCGCCATCCGACCCCGCTCCAGTGGATCGGCCTCGTCACCGCCTTCGGCGGGCTCGTGTACCTGGTCCTCCCCGGCCTCAGCGCGCCGAGCCCGCTCGGCGCCGCGCTGATGCTGGCGGCCGGCGTCTCCTGGGGCCTCTACTCGCTCAAGGGACACGGCGCCACCGACGCCCTCCGCCAGTCGGCCGGCAACTTCGGCCGCGGCGTCCCGCTGGCACTGCTCGTCGCGCTCACCGCGTGGCCCACCCTGCACGCGGCGCCGGAGGGCGTTCTCTGGGCGGCGCTCTCCGGCGCGGTCGCCTCGGGGCTGGGTTACGCCATCTGGTACCAGGCGCTCCGCTCGCTCTCGTCCGTCACGGCGGCCGCGGTCCAGCTCTCGGTGCCGCTCCTCGCCGGGCTTGGCGGCGTGCTCCTCCTCGACGAGCGGCTCACCCTCCGGCTCGGCGTCGCCGCCGCCCTCGTGCTCGGCGGGATCGGCGCCACGATCGCGGCCCGCGCCCGGCCCGCAGTATCTTCCTGATCCCCCCTCGCTTCGACGAACGGAGGAGCGTCACACGTGAAGGTGCAGCCCGATTTTCGTGACCTGACCTGCCGGGAGTGCGCCGGCGGCGCCGGCCTCGGCTTCGATTTCTCGATGGCCTTCCAGCCCATCGTCAACGTGACGACCTCGACGGTGTACGCCTACGAAGCGCTGGTCCGCGGCCCCGGCGGCGCGCCCGCCGCGGAGGTGTTCGCGCAGGTCAACGCGTCGAACCGCTATCGCTTCGACCAGACCTGCCGGGTGAAGGCGGTCAAGCTCGCCGCCGAACTCGGCGTCCCGTCGCTGCTCAGCATCAACTTCCTGCCCAACGCGGTGTACCGTCCCGAGCTCTGCATCCGCACCACGCTCGCGGCGGCGGAGACGTACGGCTTCCCGATCGAGCGGATGATCTTCGAGATCACCGAGGGCGAGAAGGTGGACGACTTGCCCCACCTGCAGGGCATCGTCACCCACTACAAGGCGCGCGGCTTCCGGACCGCGATCGACGACTTCGGGGCCGGCTACGCCGGGCTCAACTTCCTCGCCAGCATCCGGACCGACCTCGTGAAGCTCGACATGGCCCTGATCCGCGGCATCGAGCAGGACCGGACCCGGCAGGCGATCGTCCGCGGGCTCCTGCAGGTGTGCGCCGACCTCGAGACCATCGTGATCGCCGAAGGGGTCGAGACCGAAGCGGAATTCACCACCCTTCGCACGTTCGGCGTCGAGCTCTTTCAGGGGCACTACTTCGCCCGACCGGCGTTCGAGGCGCTGCCCCCCGTCCGGCTCCCCTGACTGGAGGTCCGATGCCGCTCCGCCCCCTGCCGCCTCCCGCCCCGGACCTGGGGCGCGCGCTCCCCGGCGTCTGGAAGCTCCGGTCCCGCGAGGATCACGACGAAGCCGGCACCCGACACATCGACCCCATCCTGGGCGCCGACCCGATCGGGATGCTCTGCTTCGGGCCACGCCACTTCTCGGCCCAGTTCAGCCGGCGCGACCGGTCGGCCGCCGCGCCGGCGACCGCGGCCACGCCCGGGAAGAACAACAGCGGCGCGGTGAACGGCTATGACGCCTATTTCGGCACCTGGACCCTCGACCCCGCCGCCGGCACCATCACCATCACGCTCGAAGGGTCCGTCAATCCGGCCAGCGTCGGGCAGACCTTCACCCGCGACACCCGTGTCGTGGGCGACGAGCTCATCATCCGCCTGGCGACGACGGCGGCCGATGGCACGCCGGTCACCCGGACCCTCACGTTCGACCGGGTCGGCTAGCCGGGTCTGGTGGGCAACGGATCAGCGACGGACATCGTCCGAAGCATCACATCCCGGAGCGACCTCAGCGTGACGACACCCGGATTTCTCGGCACCGTCTTCGTCGGCACAAGCCTCGACGGCTTCATCGCCCGCCCCGACGGCGCGCTCGACTTCCTGCACGCCGGCGGGACGGAAGACCACGGCTTCACCGAGCTGCTCAAGTCGGTGGACGTGATCGTGATGGGCCGCCATACCTGGGAGACGGTGCTGGGCTTCGGCGGCTGGCCGTACGGCGCCACCCCCGTGGTGGCGCTTTCGTCGCGTCCGCTGAAGAGGCCGGCCGCCGCCGAGGCCGTGTTCGAGCAGATGGCGGGGACGCCCGAGGCGGTCGCCGAGCGGCTGGTGGAACGCGGCTGGCATCGGGCCTACGTGGACGGCGGCGTCACCATCCAGCGGTTCCTGGCGGCGGGGCTCATCCGCCGGCTCGTGGTGTCGCGGGTCCCGGTGCTCATCGGGCAGGGGATCCCCCTCTTCGGGCCCCTCACCCGCGACATCCCGCTGCGCCACGTCGCCACCCGCGCTTTCCCGGGCGGGCTGGTGCAGAGTGAGTACGCGATCACCGATTGACGCCGGCGGTCGCTGGCGCGCTTCTGACCGGACCGTAGATTGGGGGGTCGCCGATGTCCCGGCGGCCCCTCTTCCGCAACACAATTCGTCCCGGACCGGCCCCCAGGGCCACGAGGACCCGCGTGATCTCCCACCGTGGCCCGGCCATCCGGTCGGTGGCGCCGCTGCTGGCCGCCGTCCTGCTCGCCTCGGCGGGCGGCCCTCCCGCGCCCACTCCACCCCCGCGCGCCGTCGCCAATGACAACCGCGCGCCGGCAGGCCGGCTTCGCCGCGATTCGCTCGAACTTCACCTGGTGGTCGAAATGGCGGAGTGGCGGCCGGAAGGGAACGACCGCCCGGCGGTCGTCGTGCCGGCCGTCGCCGAGGAGGGGCGGTCGCCCTCGGTCCCGGGGCCGCTCGTCCGGGTCCGCGAAGGCACCGTCATCGTCGCGACGATCCGGAACGCCCTGCCGGATTCGACCATCGCGGTGCACGGCCTCGTGACCCGCCCGGCGGCGGCGGATGACAGCGTCACGCTGCGCCCCGGGGACAGCCGTCGCGTGACGTTCGTCGCGGGCGCCCCGGGGACCTATTTCTACTTCGCGAACATCGGCCACCGGGATTTCGTGAAGGACGACGAGCGCGAGACCGCCTCCGGCGCGTTCGTGGTGGACCCGCGGGCCGGGTCGCCGCCGGACCGGATCTGGGTGCTCAACATCTGGGGCCACACCGTCGATTCCTCGAGCTACCAGAACGCGCTCGCCATCAACGGCCGGTCGTGGCCCCTGACCGAGCCGATCACGCTCGACGTCGGTGACACGGTCCGGTGGCGGGTGATCAACCCGACCGTCCGGCCGCACCCGATGCACCTGCACGGCTTCTTCTTCCGGGTGGATGCGCGGGGGAACGCGCTGGTGGACACGGTCTATGCGGCCGACCGGCGGATGGACGAGGTGACGGAGTCGATGTGGCCGTTCTCGACCTACGACATGACCTGGAGCCCCGATCGCCCAGGCAACTGGGTCTACCACTGCCACATCGCGTACCACGTCACCGACTTCGCCACCCTTGAGCCGCCACCGCCGACGGGCCGGGACCCCCGCGCCATGGCCGACGACCCCCGGGTGCATATGGCCGGCCTCGTGCTGGGCATCACGGTGCGGCCGCGGGCGGGCGCGAAGGCGGCGCCGCCGGAGACTCGCCACCTCGACCTGTACGTGGACCGCGGCGCCCGGCGCGGGGCGGCGCCCGATCCGATGGGCTACGTCGTCGAGCGGGGCGGCACGCCGCCCGCCGCCGACTCGCTCGAGCCGACGAGCTCGCCGCTGATCCTGACCGAGGGAGTCCCGACCGCGATCACCGTGCACAACCGGCTCGCCGAACCGACCTCGGTGCACTGGCACGGGATCGAGCTCCAGAGCTGGTCCGACGGCGTGGTGGGGTGGAGCGGCGCGCCGGGGCACGTCGCCCCCGCGATCGCCCCGGGCGACTCGTTCACCGCCCACCTGCTCCTGCCCCGCGCCGGCACCTTCATCTATCACACCCACCTGGCCGACTTCCGGCAGCTGATGGCCGGTCTCTACGGCGCGCTCGTCGTGCTTCCGCCGGGTGCCAGCTACGACAGCACCACCGACCACCTCTTCGTGATCGGGATGGACGGCGCCCTGGGGGCCGTCCGGCGGCCGGTCGTCAACGGCGACACCGCGGCGCCGCCGCTGCACCTCCGGGCCGGCGTGGCGCATCGGCTCCGGCTCATCGACATCGATCCCGCCAACGGCGCCGACGTGATCTTCGGACGCGACACCGTCCCCGCCACCTGGCGGCGGTGGGCCAAGGACGGCGCCGACCTGCCGGCCACGCTCCGGACCGACGTCCCCGCCCGGCAACGTGTCCGCGTCGGCGAGACCTACGACTTCGTCGTCGCGCCGGCCCCCGGACGCTACACCCTGAGCTTCTTCGAGGGCGACCTCCGTCACCCGGTCTTCCGTCGCGAGATCGTCGTCGATGACTGAGCGCGCGGTCCAGGACTTCTATCCGGACGACTTCGCGCACTGCTATGGCTGCGGTCGCCGGAACGCCGACGGTCTCCACGTCCGCTCCGTCTGGGAGGGCGAGGAGACCGTGGCGCGGTTCACGCCGAGGCCTGAGCATATCGCCGTACCGGGGTTCGTGTACGGCGGACTGCTGGCGTCGCTCATCGATTGTCACGCGATGGGGACCGCGTCCGGCGCGGCGCTGCGGGCGGAGGGCCGGCAGCTCGGCGACGCCCCCTCGCCCAAGTACGTCACCGCCGCGCTCACGGTGGACTACCTCAAGCCCAC
>CAMLHU010000178.1 GCA_946479825.1 uncultured Gemmatimonadota bacterium | reverse complement strand
GCACCGCCCGCGAAGGAGAGTTCCTGACCCTCGACTACCCGGCCGCCCGCGAGCGCATCGCGCGCGGCATCGCGCGGCTCACCGCGCTCGGCCTGCCGCCGGTCGGGTTCGTGCCGCCGGCCTGGCTCGCGCGGGAAGCCACGCACCGCGCCGCCGCCGACCTCGGGCTCAGCTTCACCGAGGATGAAACCGGGGTCCGACTGCTTGCGTCCGGGCGGAAGCTCGCGGCCCCTGCCGTACGCTGGAGTTCGCGCACGGCGCTCCGGGCCGCCGGGTCGGTCGTCGTGGCCGCCGGGCGGCGGCTGGTGCAGGGCGGGGCCCCGGTGGTGCGGATCGCGCTCCACCCGGCCGACCTCCGCCACCCGCTCACCCGGCGCTCCGTCGAACGCGCGCTCCGTCACTGGACCGCGCGCCACCCTGTCGCCCGCTACGCCTCGCTCACCGCCTGATGCACCTCGACCCGCTCACCGCGCACCTCATCTGCCTCGGCCTCGTCACGGCGGACATCGTCGCGCGCGCGCTCCGGCTCAAGTTCTTCTGCGACTCGCTGGGGCACCGCCTTGGCGTGGGCGAGGGCGTCGTGGTGAACGCCTTCGGCGACGCGGCCTGTTCGCTGACGCCGCTCCGCCTGGGGGGCGAGCCCGCGCGGCTCGCCGGCGTGCTGCGCTACCGGGTCCCGGCGACGGCGGCCTTCGTGGCGATCAGCGTGGAGGCGCTGCTGGGCTGGCCCGCCATCATCGCCCTGGGGGCGTGGCTGGTCTGGCGCTACGCGCCGGAATGGTGGGCCACGGCGGCGCCCGGGATCGCCAGTCACGCGCACCGGATGCTGCCGTGGATCATCGGGGTCACGCTGGTGAGCGTGGTGGTCTGGTGGGGGGTGCGGCGGTGGATGCGGGTGTCGGCGCCGCACCGGGTGCAGCGCTCCATCCGGCGGGTGCTGGTGTACTGGCGGCGGATGCCGCAGTGGCCCATCCTGCTGAGCCAGCCGCTCTCGCTCGTCAACGTCGTCGCCCGCACCGCCATCCTGCCGGTGCTGGTGCTCACGCTGCCGGATCCGCCGTCGCTCGGGCCCGTGGTGCTGGGCTCCTTCGCGCTGCTCTACAGCCAGATGGTGCTGCCGACGCCGTCGGGAGTCGGGGCGGTGGAGCTCGGGTTCCTCGCGGGCGCCGCCGGCTCGCTCGGCGACGAGGGCGGGGAGCTGCTCTTCTGGTGGCGGTTCTACACCTCCGCCGTCGGCGTGCTGCTCGGCCTGGGGCTCGCGGCCCGCACCTACGGCTGGGACGCGGTCCGGGCGTGGTTCCGGGGGCGCCGCCGCCAGGTCGCCGACGAGGCCTAGGCCGTCGTCATCCCCACGAGCAGCACCGTGCGATCGATCGCCTCGAGTACGCCGTGCGGCACGCCGGCCGGCGCCCACACGATCGTCCCCGCTTCCGCGACCGTCGTCTCCTCGCCCGCCGTCATCCTCGCCTTTCCCGAAACGACCAGATAGAATTTGTCGGCGTCCGCGTGCTGATGGACGCGCTGCGCCTGGCCCGGCTCGAGGCAATTGAGGCCGAGGAAGAGGTGGGCGCCGCGCACGAGGTCGGCCTTGACCATCTGGTCGGCCGCGAACCGCGCCCGGGCGGCGATCGGCAGGAAATGTTGTGACATCGGGGCCCCGTCTTCAGACTCTGAACGAAGAATGTGAACTATGGCGACGCGCACTGAAAAGGATCCGCTCGGCGAAAAGCCCGTCCCCGCCGACGCGCTCTACGGGATCCAGACCCTCCGGGCCAGCGAGAACTTCCCGATCTCCGGGCTCCGGCCCCTCCCGCTCTTCGTGGACGCGGTCCTCTGGATCAAGAAGGCCGCCGCGCTCACCCACAAGGAGACCGGGCGGCTCGAGCCCCGGCTGGCCGACGCGATCGTCGCGGCCGCGGACGAAGTGCTGGGCGGCAAGCACCGTGACCAGTTCATCGTGGACGTGTATCAGGCCGGCGCCGGCACCAGCCATAACATGAACTGCAACGAGGTCCTCGCCAACCGGGCCAACGAGCTCCTCGGCGCGGCGCGCGGGACCTACGCCCCGGTGCATCCGAACGATCACGTCAACATGGCCCAGAGCACCAACGACGTGATCCCGACCGCGATGCGGCTCGCCGCGCTCGCGTGCCTGCCGCGCCTCCTCGAGGCGCTCGACGGGCTGGCCGAGGCCTTCCTCGACCGCGGCCGGGCGTTCGACGGCATCGTCAAGTCGGGCCGCACCCACCTCCAGGACGCCACCCCGATCCGCCTGGGCCAGGAGTTCGCCGCCTACGGCCACACCCTCGCCCGCCACCGCGCCAAGCTGGCCGACGCGGCCCGCTGGCTCCGTCCGATGAACATCGGCGGCACGGCGGTCGGTACCGGGATCAACGCGGAGCCGCAGTATCCCGCGCTGATGGTCAAGCATCTTCGGGCGGTGACCGGGCTCGAGGTCGAGCTCGCCGAGGACCGGATCCAGCTGATGCAGTCGATGGGCGACGTGGCCACCCTGAGCGGGGCGGTGCGCGCGCTCGTGCTCGACCTCAACAAGATCGCCAACGACATCCGCCTGCTGGCGTCGGGGCCCCGCACCGGCCTGGCCGAGATCGTGCTCCCGGCGGTCCAGCCGGGCTCGAGCATCATGCCGGGCAAGGTGAACCCATCCATCGCCGAGATGGTCAACCAGGTCTGCTTCCAGGTCCTGGGCCTCGACACCACCGTGGCGCTCGCCGCCGAGGCGGGGCAGCTCGAGCTCAACGTGATGATGCCCGTCATCACCCACAACATCGTCTTCGCGCTCGAGATCCTGGCCAATGCGGTGCGGGTGTTCGCCGAGCGGTGCGTCCGCGGCATCGAGGCCGACGCGAAGCAGTGCGAGCACTGGCTCGAGCGGAGCCCGGCGCTGGTCACCGCGCTGGCCCCGAAGATCGGCTACGCCGAGGCGGCCAAGCTGGCCAAGGAAGCGCTCGCGACCGGCCTCACGGTCAAGCAGCTGGTGGTGCAGAAGGGGCTGCTCAAGGGGCGCGAGCTCGAGGAGGTCCTCGATCTCCGCGCGATGACCGAGCTCGGCGTGCCCGGCGGCAAGGGGATCCCCGCCGGGGGCTGATCCCGTTCGCTTGAATTCAGACTCCCACGGTCGCATATTGCCATCATGCGCGTCACGACGTGGACCGAGTACAGCCTGATCATCACCCTGCATCTCGCCAAGCGGGCCCGGGCGGTGAGCGGCCCGGTCGCCGCGCGCGAGCTGGCCGAGGTGGAGCGCCTCCCCGGCGACTACGTCGAGCAGATCCTCCTCAGGCTCCGGCGGGCCGGGCTGGTGGAGAGCGTGCGCGGTGCCCGCGGCGGCTACTACCTCGCGCGCGACCCGGGCGAGATCTCGGTGCGCGACGTGATGGCGGCCTCCGAGCACCAGACCTTCGAGGTCAACTGCGAGCACCATCCGGTGGACGCCGAGCGCTGCGGGACCGGCACGGCGTGCAGCATCCGGCCGGTCTGGCAGGCGCTGCAGCGCCGGGTGGACGACCTGCTCGAGAGCATCTCGCTCGCCGACCTCATGAAGCAGGATCCCGGGCTGGTGGAGCTCGTCGGGATCTCGCCCGCGCAGGGATGACCGCACCGATCACGACGCGCCCGGCCGCAGCTCTGGTCGGGCGCTCGGCGTTTGAGGGATCCGATGGCCGCGCCTGAACTCTCCCCGCCCGAACTGCTCCGCTACTCGCGCCACCTGGTGCTCCCCGAGGTCGGCCTCGCCGGCCAGCGGCGGCTCAAGGCGGCCCGCGTCCTCCTCGTGGGCGCGGGCGGGCTCGGCTCGCCTGCGGCGCTCTACCTCGCCGCGGCGGGGGTCGGCACCATCGGCCTGGCCGAGTTCGACGCGCTCGACGTCACCAACCTCCAGCGCCAGGTGCTCCACGGCACCTCGTGGGTCGGGCGCCCGAAGCTCGAGTCGGCCCGGGCGCGCCTGGCCGAGCTCAACCCGCACGTGACGCTCGAGCCGGTGCCCGAGCGGCTGACCTCTGCCAACGCGCGCGACATCGTCCGCCGGTATGACATCGTGCTCGACGGGTCCGACAACTTCCCGACCCGATACCTGGTGAACGACGCCTGCGTGCTCGAGGGTAAGCCGCTGGTGTACGGCAGCATCTTCCGCTTCGAGGGCCAGGTCTCGCTGTTCCATCCCCCCGAGGCGCCCTGCTATCGCTGCCTCTTCGCGGAGCCGCCCCCGCCGGGACTCGTCCCCAACTGCGCCGAGGGCGGCGTGCTGGGCGTGCTGCCCGGCATCATCGGGAGCCTCCAGGCGCTCGAGGCGCTCAAGTGGATCCTCGGCGTCGGGCAATCGCTCGCCGGGCGGCTGCTGCTCTTCGACGCGCTCAAGCTCGAGTTCCGGGAGCTCACCCTCAGTCGCGACCCGGCCTGCCCGGTCTGCGGCGAGCATCCGACCGTCACTGAGCTCATCGACTACGAGGCGTTCTGCGGCCTCGCCCCGGCGACCGAGGCGGACGCGGAGGTGTCGGCCCCCGAGGTCGCGCAGGCGCTTAGGGCCGGGGAGCCGCCCCTGCTCGTGGACGTGCGCGAACCGTGGGAGTGGGACCTCGTGCATCTCGACGGGGCGTTGCACGTCCCCCTGCGTGACCTCCCCGCGCGGCTCGCCGAGCTCGACACCCGGCGCGAGATCGTGACCCTCTGCCACCACGGGATGCGCTCGCTCCAGGCGCGCGACCTGCTGCGCGGCGCCGGGTTCTCGCGGGTGCGGAGCCTGGCCGGCGGCATCGACGCCTGGGCGACGGAAGTGGATGGGGGGATGGTGAGGTACTGAGCGGTAAGCGGTAAGCGGTGAGCGGGAGAAGCGAGCAGGGGTCAGGGGACAGGGGACAGGGGACAGGGGAGAAGCGATGGGGGAACGCAAAGAGGGAGCCCCGGATGGTCCCGAAGCTCCCTCTGCACCGCTCACCGCTTACCTCTTCCCTCTCACCGCTTACCTCTTCCCTCTCACCTTCCTCATGCCGAAGGCGGGACTCGAACCCGCACGGGCTTACGCCCACTGCG
>CAMLHU010000177.1 GCA_946479825.1 uncultured Gemmatimonadota bacterium | reverse complement strand
GGAAGAAGAGCCCCCGGTCGGCCATCGCGAAGAAGATCCGGGGCCCGGTCATCATCGAACCGTTGAGCCCGCCGAAGCACGACACCATCACCATCACCGAGATGATCCCCGCGCCGCCGGCCCCGAGCAGGGGGATCCGCCGGGCGGCGTCGGCCGCGATGAGCTTCGAGGTCCCCATCTCCGGCACCGGCACCAGATAGATGTACGCCACGTTGATGAGGGCGTAGAGCACCACGATGAGCGCGGTGCCCAGCACCAGCGCCAGCGGCAGGTTCCGAGCAGGATCCTTGACCTCTCCCCCCATGAACGAGAGGTCGGCCCAGCCGTCGTAGGTCCACATCACCGCCACGAGCGCCGTGGCCATCACCGAGAGCCCGGCACCGCTCGTCCCCGCCGGGGTGGCCAGGTGGCCGAAGCTCCCCTGCCCCGCCACGAATGCGAGGATGGCGAGCCCCGCCAGCGCGACGTACTTGACCGCCGTCGCGAGGTTATTGACGATCGCGGCGAGGTTGACGCCGAAATAGTTGAACGCCCCGACGACCACGATGGCGAGCGCCGCCATCATCCGCACCTGCATCGGGGTGAGGGGCAGGAAGTAGCCGAGATATTCGGCGAAGATCGTCGCGATGGCGCCGAGCGCCGCGGCGCGGAGCACCACCAGCTCCGACCAGCCGAAGAGGAAGGCCGGCAGCGGGCCGAACGCCTCGAGGATGAAGGCGAAGACCCCGCCCGAGCGCGGCAGCGCCGCGGCCAGCTCCGCCAGCGTGAGCGCGCCCGCCAGCGCGACGATCCCGCCGATGAGCCAGATGAGGAGCGCCGAGCCCGCCGAGCCGGTCTCGCCGGCGATGAGCGCGGGGACCCGGAAGATCCCGCTGCCGATGGTGGAGCCGATCAGGACCGCGATCGCGCTCCAGAGGCCGAGGTTCCGGGTGAGACGCTCGCCCCACGCGTCGCGGGTGGTGGTGTCAGGCATACCCAAACCTCGCCCGCCCCTTTCCGCTTGACAAGCCGCCCCGGAGGCCCGTTTTTACCCTATCCAACCCCGGGTCCCCACCCGGCCCTCATCCGACAAGCACTTGCCGGTACTCAACTTATGAACGTTACGCTGCTCCGACGTCTGGCCTGGGCCGGCGCCGCGCTCACTTTCGCCCTGATCGTCCTCGGCGGCGTGGTGCGCATCACCGGCTCGGGTCTCGGCTGCGGCGAGCATTGGCCGAACTGCAACGGCGTCTGGTTCCCCCCGCTCGACCTCCCGACCCTGATCGAGATCAGCCACCGCTGGGTGGCCGCCCTCGTGAGCCTCACCGTCACGGCGGTCGCGATCGTGGCGTGGGTCCGGCACCGGAACGAACCGCGCCTCCGCAACCCGGCGACCCTCGCGTTCGTGCTGTTGGTGGTCCAGGTCCTCCTCGGCGCCATCACGGTCAAGTTCACCCTGCCGCCGGCCGTCGTCGTCACCCATCTCGGCAACGCGATGCTGGTGCTGGCGACCCTGCTGGTGACCGCCCTCCGCGCCACCGACCCCCGGCCCGCCCTGCCCGCCGCCCAGCGCCACGGCGACCACAGCCTGGCCCTGTTCGCGGCCGCGTTCGGGTTCGTCGTCATCCTGTTCGGCGCGCTCACGGCCAACCTGAACGCCGGCTGGAGCTGCATCGGCTTCCCGTTCTGCGGCGGGTCGGCGGCCCCGCCGCTGGCGCCGCTCGCCCGGATCCAGTGGGTCCACCGGTTGCTGGCGTACTCGTTCCTGGCCATTGCGCTGGGCGTGGTGTTCCGGGCCGCCGCGCGGACCGGCCGCGCGCAGCGGGCCTACCGCCGAGCGGCGCTGGCCCTGCTCGCGGCCACGGTGGCGCAGATCATCGTCGGCGCCGCGATGGTCCTCAACCTCCTGCCGCCGGCGCTCCGTGCCCTGCACCTCCTGACCGGCACGGCGGTCTGGACCACGCTCGTCATCCTGGTGTACTTCTCGCGCCGGACCCCGGCGGTCGAGCCGGCCGGCGCGGACGACGCGGCCCCGGCCGCCGCCGAGCCCCGGCGGACCAGCCTGGCCCGCGACCTCGTGACGCTCACCAAGCCCCGGATCATCTCGCTCCTGCTGGTGACGACCGTCGCCCCGATGTTCATCACCGGGAAGGGGATGCCGTCGCTGGCGCTGATCGGCTGGGTGGTGCTCGGCGGCTACCTGATGGCCGGCGGCGCCAACGCCGTGAACATGTGGTTCGACCGGGACATCGACGACCGGATGAGCCGGACGAAGCTCCGGCCGGTGCCGTCGGGCCGGATGCCGGCGTGGGGCGCGTTCGCCTTCGGGACCGGCCTCGCCGCCGCCGCCTTCGCCATCTTCTGGGTCAAGGTCAACCCGCTCTCGGCGTGGCTCGCCCTGGGCGGGTTCCTGTTCTACACCGTCATCTACACCGCGTGGCTCAAGCGCTGGACCGCGCAGAACATCGTGATCGGCGGCGCGGCCGGGGCGTTCCCGCCGCTGGTCGGCTGGGCGGCGATGACCGGCCACCTCGACCTCACGGCGGTGTACCTCTTCGCCATCATCTTCTACTGGACCCCGCCCCACTTCTGGGCCCTCGCGCTCATTAAGCAAGGGGAGTACGCCAAGGCCAGGATCCCGATGATGCCGAACGTGCAGGGGGAGCACCGGACCAAGGTCCAGATGCTGGGCTACACCATCATGCTCCTGCCGCTCACCCTGCTGCCCTGGCTGTCGGGCGACCTCGGCTGGGTGTACGGGGTCTTCGCGCTGGTCCTGGGCGGCCGGCTGCTCTGGTACTGCATCCGCCTCCTGCGCGAGCCCGGCACCACGCCGACCGCGTGGGCGATGTACAAGTACTCGCTGGCGTACCTGTTCCTCCTCTTCATCGCGATGGGGATCGATCGCGTGGTCCCGTTCGGTCACGGCCGCCGGCCGCCGGAAGTGGTGACCCTCGGCGCCCCGACCCCGGCCGCCACGGAGACCGCCCACGCCCGCTGACCCCGGCGGCGCCACCCCCCGGCGCCGCTTCCTTCCCCCGCCCGGCCAGCTGGTCCGCCTCTGGCCCCGGATCCGCCCGTACCGCGTCACCCTGAGCTTCGCGTTCGTCGCGCTGCTGCTGAGCGGCGCGGCGTCGCTGGCGTTCCCGCAGATCGTCCGGTTCCTGGTGGACGCGGCGTTCGTCCGGCACGACCGGACGATGCTCGACCGCATCGCCCTCGGCCTGATCATCCTCTTCGCCGTCCAGGCGGTCCTCAACTACGCCCAGACCTACTGGCTCACGGCCACCGGCGAGCGCGCCGTCGCCGGGCTCCGGCGCGAGCTCTTCGCCAAGCTGCTGGAGATGCCGGCCGGGTTCTTTGCCGAACGGCGCACCGGCGAACTCACCAGCCGGCTCACCACCGACATCGGCCTGCTGCAGTCGCTGATGAGCACGCAGGTGGCGGAGTTCCTGCGGCAGATCCTGCAGCTCGTGGGCGGCGTGGCGATGCTGGCCTGGCTCCAGCCCCGCCTGATGCTCACGGCGCTCGCCGTGGCGCCGGTGGTGGTGGGGGCGGCGGTGTTCTTCGGCCGGCGGCTCCGGAAGATCTCGACCGGGCTCCAGGACCGCGTGGCCGAGGCCACCGCGGTGGCCGACGAGGCCATCAGCCAGATCCGGACGGTCCAGAGCTTCGTGCAGGAGCCCGCCGAGCGGGAGCGGTACGGCTCGCGGGTGGCGTCCATCGTGGCCACGGCGCTCAGGCGGGCGCACGTGCGCGGGATCTTCTTCGGCGTCATCACGCTGGTGACGTTCAGCGGGATCACGGCGGTGATCTGGGAGGGGGGGCGGCAGGTCCTGGCCGGGCGCCTGACCGAGGGTGAGCTGCTCTCGTTCTTCCTTTATACGGTGTTCATCGCCGGGGCCGTCGGGGGGTTGGTCTCGCTGTTCGGGTCCTACCACGAGGCGGTCGGGGCGGCCACCCGGGTGTTCGAGCTGCTCGAGGCCCCCGTGGGGGTCGCCGACCCAGCGGCGCCGGAGGCCCTTCCCCGGCCCGTCCGCGGCGCCGTGGCGTTCGAGGGGGTCTCGTTCCGGTATTCGGACGACCCTGACGCCCCCTGGGCCCTGCGGGAGGTCTCCCTGTCCCTCCGGCCGGGGGAGGTCGTGGCGCTGGTGGGCCCCTCAGGGGCCGGCAAGACCACGATGGCCTCGCTGCTGCCCCGGTTCTGGGACGTGACCGAGGGGCGGATCACGGTGGACGGGCGGGACGTGCGTTCCGTGGCCCTCCGGGAGCTCCGGGCCGCGATCGGGCTGGTGCCGCAGGAGCCGGCGCTCTTCAGCGGAACGGTACGCGAGAACATCGCCTATGCCCGCCCCTCGGCGTCCGACGCCGACGTCACCGAGGCCGCCCGGGCAGCGCACGCCGAGGAGTTCATCGAGCGGCTGACGGATGGCTACGGGACGGTGGTCGGGGAGCGGGGGGTCAAGCTGTCGGGGGGCCAGCGCCAGCGGATCGCGATCGCGCGGGTGATCCTCAAGGACCCCGCCATCCTGGTCCTGGACGAGGCCACCAGCAGCCTGGACACCGAGAGCGAGCGGCTGGTCGAGGAGGCGCTGGAGCGCCTCCTGGTAGGGCGGACGACGCTGATCATCGCCCACCGGCTGAGCACGGTCCGCCGGGCCGACCGGATCGTGGTGCTGGACCGTGGGCGGGTGGTGGAGGAAGGGACGCACGAGGCCCTGCTCGCCCTGGACGGCCTCTACGCTCGGCTGTACCGGCAGCAGTTTCGGGAGTAGCAGGTAAGCGGCACAACGGGGTAGCGGGACAGCGGCTAAGCGGGACCACCGAGTCGAGGTTCCTGACCCTGGGCGGCAAAGGAAAGGGCCCGGTCCGAAGACCGGGCCCTTCCTGTTGCCCAATTCCGCCGTGGCTTACTGCGCCACGATCTTGATGGAGATCAGGGCGCCGACCGCCGGAGTGTCCGGGTACGCCGGGCTCCAGTCGATCAGGTCGAGCATGTAGGTCCTGGCGGTCAGCGGACCGGACTTCTGGACTTCGGGATTGCCCGCGGTGGCGCCGGAGGACCCGCCGAACGCCTGCGAGTCGGTGGTGTTGCTGTC
>CAMLHU010000176.1 GCA_946479825.1 uncultured Gemmatimonadota bacterium | reverse complement strand
CTAAGCCCTAAGCTCTACCAGCTCCACATAGAACCGGCTCCCCTCTCCTTCGGCCGATTCCACGCCCACCTTCCCGCCCATCCGCTCCACTCCCTTCCGGACGATGGCGAGCCCGATGCCGGTGCCGGGGTATTCGTCGGCGCCGTGGAGGCGGTCGAAGACCCGGAAGATCCGCTCGTGGTACTTCGGGGCGATCCCGATCCCGTTGTCCTCGACCCAGAGGCGGACCCGGCCGGCGAGCGCGGTGGCGTGGACCCGGATCTCGGGGATCCGGTCGGCCGGGACGAACTTGGCGGCGTTGCCGAGCAGGTTGGCGATGACCTGGATGAGGGTCGGGGCGTGCGCCTGCACGGTCGGGAGGTCGGGCGCCACCCGCAGGCGCGCGCCGCGGGCGGCGAGGTCCCCGCGCACCTGCACTTCGGCGGCAGCCACCGCCTCGGCGAGCTCGACCGGGCCCGGGGTGATGTCGGTCCGGGTGACGCGACTGTAGGCCAGCAGGTCGAGGATCATCCGGTCCATCGTTTGCGCGCCGCCGGCCAGGAGCCGGGCGTAGTGATGCCCGGTGGCGTCGAGCTGGTGACCGTAGTCCTCGAGGAGGGCGCGGCTGAAGCCGTCGATGGCGCGGAGCGGCGCGCGGAGGTCGTGCGCGAGCGAATAGCCGAAGGCCTCCAGCGCCTCGTTCCGTTCCTGGAGTTCCCGGGTCCGCTCTTCCACCCGGTGTTCGAGCTCGTCGTGCGCGCGGCGGACGTTGGCCACCATCACGTCGAACGCCGCGGCGAGGCGGCCGATCTCGTCGGTGCGCCCGTCGGGCACGTGGGTGTCGAGCCGCCCCCCTGCGACCGCTTCGGCCGCCCGGGTCAGCTCCTCCAGCGGGCGGGTGAGCGCCCGGGTGGCGTACCAGGTCCCCGCCAGCACGATCAGGAGCAGGACGACCGTGATCAGGGCCAGGCGCTTGACGTAGCGTACGGCCCCCGCCTGCGCCGCGGCCCGGCTCATCTCGACCAGGACGATCCACCCTGTGCCGGGGACCTCGCGCGCCACGGCCAGCCCGGGACCCGTGCCGGGGCGGGTGATGTCGCGCACGGATCCGGTCAGGGACTCCGCCGGGATCGGCGGGGCCGGCACGCGGCCCACGAGGTCGGTCCACTCGCCGCCGTCGCGTCCGCCGATCGAGAGCCTGCTCCCGGTGCCGATGACGGCGTTGAGCTGCTGCCGAGCGGCGGCGGTGGACGTCACGTTGGTCCACTGCACCAGCGCCGCCACCCGTCGGCCGCCGGCCCGCACCGGTGCGGCGCTCGCGACCAGCACCGAATCGCCCATCACGACGAGCGGCCCGACCAGCGCCGTGTCCCGTCCGATGGCCTCGCGCGCCAACGTCCCGGCGACCGCTGCGCGCCGGACGGTCGTATCGCCCGTCCCGAGGATAGGGCCCCCGGTGGGCGCCCGGAGTTCCTGCGCCGTGATCCGGAGGCCCGGATTCGGGCGCAAGGCCTCGAGCGCGGCGGCGCGGGTGCGGGGATCCGGATGCGCCAGGAAGTCGCGCAGCGGGGCCGTGTCGGCGAAGGCGCGGATCCGGCTCCGGTACTGGTCGGCGCTCGTGGCCAGCATCTGGCGGAACTCGTTGGTCAGGCTGGCAAGGCGCTGGGCGCTGAGCGCGACGGACGTGGCCTGCACGGACCGGTAGGTGAGCACCGCGCCGAGCGCCACGCCCGCGAGGATCAGGCCCCCGATGAAGAGCGGAAGCCGGACCGCCAGCGAGCGGGCACGGGGAACGCGGTCCATCACGGCGCGGCCCCGTCCAGCACCTCCCGCACTTTCTGCGCGAGCGCCGCCACGGTGTATGGCTTCTCGAGGAAGGCCACCCGGGCCTCGACCACGCCGAGCCGGACCGCGGCGTCGTCCGCGTAGCCGGAGAGATAGAGCACCCGGATCCCCGGGCGGAGGGCCCGGAGCCGTTCGGCCAGGTCGCGGCCCCCCATTCCCGGCATCACGACGTCGGTGACGAGCAGGTGGATCGGCTCCGGGCTGGCCGTCGCGACGCGGATGGCGTCGTCACCGCCGGCGGCCTCGAGGACGTGATAGCCCTGCTGCTGGAGCACCCGCCGGGTGATGCGACGCACGGCGTCCTCGTCCTCGACCACGAGGAGGGTCTCGCTGCCCCGGGGGAGGGTGACCGGGTCGGGCCGGGCACGCGCTGCGGGCGACTCAGTGATGCGGGGAAGGTAGATCAGGAACGAGGTCCCCTGGCCTTCGGCCGTTTCGACCACGACCTGGCCGCCGGCGCGCCGGACGATGCCGTACACGGTCGCGAGGCCCAGTCCCGTCCCCTTGCCCATCTCCTTGGTCGTGAAGAACGGCTCGAAGATGTGCTCGAGCACGCCGGCGGGGATCCCCGTCCCCGTGTCGGACACCACCAGCCGGAGATACGGCCCGGGGGTCAGGTCGGGGATCCGCGCGGCCGTCGCGTCGTCCACCTGTACGTTGGCGGTCTCGATGAGCAGGCGCCCGCCGTCAGGCATCGCGTCCCGGGCGTTGACCGCGAGGTTCATCAGGACCTGCTCGAGTTCGCCCGGGTCGGCCCGGGCCGTGCCGAGGTCGGAGGCAAGCAAGAGGTCGATCGTGATGTCCTCGCCGAGCAGGCGCCGGAGCATCGCGATCACATCCTGGATGATGCTGTTGACGTCGAGCGGGACCGGCGCGGTGGGCCGGAGGCGGCTGAACGCCAGGAGCTTGCGGGTCAGGGCCACCGCGCGCTCGCCGGCGCGGCGGATCTCCGCGATGTCACCGCGCGCGGGGGCGTCGGGCGGCAGGTCGGCCGTGACGAGGTCGCACGAGCCCAGGATGGCGGTCAGCACGTTGTTGAAGTCGTGCGCTACGCCGCCGGCCAGGCGGCCGACCGCCTCGAGCTTCTGGGACTGGCGGTACTGTTCGTCCAGTTTCTCGTCGGTCGTGACGTCCCGGGCGAACGCCTCGAGGTAGCGCACCGTGCCGTCGAGTCCGGTGGCCGCCCGCACGGTGAGCTGGATCCGGGCCAGCGAGCCGTCCCGCCGCCGCCAGGTGACCTTGGTGGTGTGGGGCCGGTGGTCCTCCACGGCCTCGCGGATCAGGCGGTCGCGCTCGGCGGGGTCGGCGTAGAGCTCGGCCGCCGGGCGCTGCGCCAGCTCGGCCTGGGACTCGTAGCCGAGGATGCGGGCGAGCTCGCGGTTCACCAGCAGGAATCGCCCGTCCACCGTCGCCTGACAGATGCCGAGCGGCGCCGACCCGACCAGCTCCCGGAAACGCCGGTCGGCCTCGAGCCGCTGCTCTTCCGCCCGGCGCTGGTCGGTGATGTCGCGGAGGTGGGCCACCACCCCGCCGATGTTCGGGTCCGCGATGCGATTCTCGGCGGTCACGCTCACCAGCCGCCAGCTGCCGTCGGTGTGGAGCACCCGAAGTTCCCGTTGGACCCTGGCGCCGGGCCTGGTCACGAGGTCGCGGAAGAGCGTCACGGCGAGCGCCGCGTCGTCGTGATGCACCCGGCGGAACGCCGGCTTCCCGACGTAGTCTTCCGGGCGCACGCCGAGCAGGGTGTAGATGGAGGGACTGGCGTAGCGGGCCACCTGGTCGGCGCCGGCGATGATGACCACGTCACCGCCGTTCTCGATCAACGCCCGGAAGCGCGCCTCTGCCGTGGCCTCGCGGCGGTGCGCGGCGGCGAGCTCGAGGGCCCGCCGGACCGCCGGTCCCAGGCGGAACAGCCGCTCCTTGACCACGTAGTCGGTCGCGCCGGCGCGGATGTACTCCGCCGCGGTCTCTTCGTCGAGCGAGCCGGTGACCACGATGACCGGCAGGCCTGGCGCCAGGCGGGCCGCCACGCGAAGCGCCTCGCGGGCGCTGAACCGCGGCAGGGAATGGTCGGTGAGGAGCAGGGCGGGGGCAAAGGTCCGGAGCGCCTCGGTCAGCTCAGGCTCGGTCTGCACCCGCCGGATCTCCGCTGCGAAACCGGCGCGGTCGAGCGCGCGGGCGATCAGCTCGGCATCGCTCGCCATATCCTCGACCAACACCACCCGGATCTCCGTCGGTCCCCCCCTCTGAGGAGATTTTCATCTTAGGGTAAGGAACGACCACGAGAAAGTGTCCCCGGTCACATTGCGGGTTTTGCGGGTGTCAAAGAACTGTTCAGTTCAGTGGGGGAACTGCTTCTTCCGGGCGACTTCGTCGAGGAACCGGCGTTCGGTGGGGGAGAGGCTCTGGATCCCGCTGGCGCTGATCTTGTCGAGGACGCGGTCGAGCTCCTGCCGGTCGCGGGAGGCGGTGTCGTCGGCGGCGCGGGTCTCGTCGCGGGTGACGACGGGGGCCCGGGCGCCCGCGGTCGAGCGGCTGGCCTCGGTCAGGTTGGCCGGCGCCACGAGAACGCCACGGGCGCTGGTGCGCGGCGGCGGCGTCACCCGGGCGTGCTGGACGGCGTTGATCCGGAAGAAGATCCAGGCGAAGGCGAGCCCGCCCAGGTGCGCCTCGTGCGCGATGGCGCCGATGTGGCCGATGGCGCCCACCAGGTCGAACGCCGCGAAGAGCACCACGGCCGTGACCGCGCGGATCGGGAACGGGAGCGGGAAGATGAACACTTCGGCGTCGGGGAAGAGCATCGCGTAGGCGAGGGCGACGCCCATGATGGCGCCCGACATCCCGATGAACGGCGACACCGGATACAGCAGGTCGAGCCCCGCGGCGAACGCCGCGGCGCCGATGCCGCAGTAGAGGAAGAAGGCGAGGAACCGCCCGCTCCCCATCCGCCGCTCGACCGGCGGGCCGAACGAGACCAGGACCAGCGAGTTGATCAGGAGGTGGAACAGCCCGCCGTGGACGAACAGATAGGTGACGAACGTCCAGGGCCGGGAAAAGCCGGTGGCAGGGTCGAACGCGAGGGCATCCACGAACCCCGGAGCCACGAACACCGTGGCCAGCAGCAGCTGCACCCCCGCCGCGATCGCCAGCAGACGGACGACCCACGGTGAGAGCCGGGGGAAGGGGAGGGAGCCCATATTGGGAAGATATAGCGGGCGGACGGGGGCGCTATTGGGGAGAGCTTGGAGCTGGGGGGGTAGGGCTTAGGGCTTAGGGCGTAGGGCTTAGGGCTTAGGGCTTAGGGGTCAGGGGTCAGGGCTTAGGGGTCAGGGG
>CAMLHU010000175.1 GCA_946479825.1 uncultured Gemmatimonadota bacterium | reverse complement strand
CCGCCCCAGCCGGGCCGAGGCGCCCGCCCGGGCCGCCGCGGCCTGGAAGCCGGGATCGGCCGCGGCGGCGGCACCGAACTGGCGGTCCGCGGTCGCGAAATCCCCCCGGTCCAGCGCCACCAGGCCGCGTCCATAGGCGAGCAGCGCCGGGTAGCTCCGGGTGGCGGGGACCCGCAGCGCGCTGTCCTCCGCCGGGGTGGGCGTGATCCCGAGCCCCCGCACGATGCCGCGCACCAGCCGCTGCTCGGCGGCGATCACCTGCGGCAGCGGGTCGTCGGCGGTGGCGGCGGCGGCCAGGGAGCCGTCGGCGGTGCGGACCACGCCGGCGGTGAGCCCGACCGCCGCCGTGTCGCGCGCCTCGACCGCCCCCTGCACGATCCGCTCGGCCCGGAGCAGGCGCCCCGGCCGGGCGGCGGTCGCCGGGTCCACGAGGCCGCTGTCCGCGAGGCGCATCTCCGAGACCAGCGCCTCGACCCGGTCGCGCTCGAGCAGCCGGAGCTCGGTCAGTTTGCCCAGGTCGTTGAGCACGAGGTCGGCCACGGCGCGGCCGAGGGGGATGAGGTCGGTGTCCGGCCCGACGGCGCGGAACGGCAGCACGGCGATGGTCGCGGGTTCGGGCGGGAGCGTGGTGAGGGTGGACTCCGCGGCCAGCGCGGCGCGCGCATCGGCCACCAGTTGTTCGCGGTGGATGAGCGCGAGCCGGTCGTCGATCGCGGCCTGGGTCGCCGCGTCGGCCGACGGACGGGCGGCGGCGAGGTCGGCGGTCGCCGAGTCGAGCGCACCGCGGGCCTCCTCGACGTACGCGAGGTAGATCCGGGCTTGGACGTCGGTGGAGTCGAGGGCGAGCGCGGCACGGAGGGCCGAATCGGCGGCGGGGTACTGCCCCGCGTCGTAGTACCCGACCCCGAGGCGGAACCGGACGTCGGCGTCGTCGGGGTGGGCCGCCGCCCTGGCCGCGAGCGCCGGAAGCTCCGACGGCGGAACGCTGTCGTCTGAGGGATTGGCGGCACAGCCCACGGCCGCCAGGACGGTCAACGTGAAGATGAAGGGAGCTGCACGCAGCATCGGGGCAGGTCTCCGGAGGTGCTCTTCCCCGCCTCGCCGGCGGGGGGCATATTGGAAGTGGCGGGTCTCCCACCCGGCCCGCCTGAGGGATGGACCGTGGGACGGCGTGGCGTCAAGGAGTACCGGGCCGCCGAGGCCCTGAACCTGATCGCGGCCGACCGCGAAGGGCACCCACTGGTGTGTCCGAGCTGCGGGGCGGCCACGATCGAGCGGAGCCCGCGCCGGCGCCGGAAGGACGGCCCGCCGGAGGCCGCGCGCATCACCCTGCACTGCACCAGCTGCGGACGGAGCGCGGTCTACCTGGCCCGCCCGGACCGGCCCCCGCCCGAACGCGTACCCCCCGGACCCGAGGAGTGACCGCGGTCAGTGCGGATGGGTGAAGAATCGCCGCCACCGGATCGCCGTGAGGCCCGGGAGCGGCTTCCAGCTCCGCATGTCGTAGCTGTAGTAGATGAAGAGCGGCGTACCCCGCAGGTTGCGCCGCGGCAGGAAGCCCCAGTAACGCCCGTCGTACGAGCTGTCCCGGTTGTCCCCCATCACGAACAGCGAATCCTTCGGCACCACCACCGGCCCCCAGTCGTGCAGGTCGGGGCGGTAGCCCGCGGTGTCGCGACCCACCAGGTAGTGCACCTGCCAGTTGTACATCTTGTCGCGATAGTACGCCCCCGCCGTCTCGTCGGGGGAAAGGTTCTGCGTGTACGGCTCGTCGAGCCGGCGGCCGTTCCGGATGACGACGCCGTGGACCATCTGGAGCGTGTCGCCCGGCAGCCCGATGAGCCGCTTGACGACCTTGAGGTCCTCTTCGATCGAGTCGAAGATCACGATGTCGCCGCGATGCGGTTCCCGCCACGCCGGAAGCCAGACGTTCAGGAACGGGAGCTTCGAGCCGTAGATGAACTTGTTGACGAACAGGAAATCCCCTTCGAGCAGGGTGTTCTCCATGCTCGGCGAGGGGATGTGGAACGCCTCGATGACGAACGTGCGGAGGAAGAGCCAGACCACCAGCGCGAACAGGATGGACTTGACCCAATCCCACAGCCAGGCGGCGGCGGACGCGGGCGGGACCGCCGGGGGCGGGGAATCTGGGGTGTCGGCCATGTCAGGCGGAACTCCGGAACGAGCGGACGGCGGGGGCGCCCGTGCTCAGTTGACCCAGTCGGCGATGAAGAGGTCGGTCTCGCCGGTCTGGGTGCCGTGGCGGTTCGAGGCCCAGACGAGCTTCGTGCCGTCGTGGTTGAACATCGGGAAGCCGTCGAACTCGGGGCTCGTGGTGATGCGCTCGAGCCCGCTCCCGTCCACGTTCACCACGTAGAGGTCGAAGTTGCGCCCGCGCGGGTCCTCCCAGTTCGACGCGAAGATGATCCGCTTGCCGTCGGGGAGGAAATACGGCGCGAAGTTGGCGCCGCCCAGGTGCGTCACCTGGTGCGCGTCGGATCCGTCGGCGTTGGCCACCCAGAGCTCCATCCGGAGCGGCCGGACCATCCGGTGGGCCAGCAGGTCGAGGTAGTCGGCCGTGTCGGCCGCGGTCACGGGATAGCCGGCGCGCCAGACGATCTTCGTGCCGTCGGGCGAGAAGAACGCGCCGCCGTCGTAGCCCACTCGGTGGGTGATGCGCCGCACGTCGGTGCCGTCCACGTTCATCGTGTAGAGCTCGAGGTCGCCGTCGCGGGTGCTGGTGAAGATGATCCGCTTCCCGTCGGGCGAGAGCGTGGACTCGGCGTTGTACATCCCGTTGTTCGTGAGCTGCCGCAGGTCCGAGCCGTCACGCCTGGCGGTGAAGATCTCGTACCGGTTGAGCGCCCAGGTGTAGCCCTTCGACCGGTCGGGCGGCGGCGGGCAGGCCGAGTCGTGCGGGAAGGTGGAGCTGTACACCACCCGGGTGTCGTTGGCGTAGAAGTACCCGCAGGTGGTCTTCCCCCAGCCGTTCGAGATCCGGCGCATGTGCGAGCCGTCGATCTTCATCACGTATTCCTGGTCGCACCCGGCGTCGAGGGACGGCTGGCGCTGGAAGACGAGCCACTGGCCGTCGGCCGAGAAGTACGCCTCGGCGTTGTTGCCGCCGAACGTGAGCTGCCGGATGTGCTGGAGATGGCGCTCGCCGGGGAGCGGATCGACCCACGTCTTCGAGGCGGGGGTGCCCCCCGCGCAGGCGGAGAGCAGGACGGCGGCGGCGATGAGACCGGAGCGGATACGGTCCTCCTGGCTGGGGGACAACGGGTCGCCGGGAAGCTTAGGGACGGGCGGGCGGAGGGACAACCCGCCTCCGGTCAACTCCGGAGGGCCCCCAGCGCCTCGAGGACCTCGGCCGCGTGCCCCTTGGGCTTCACCTTCTCGAACACCCGCGCCACCCGCCCGTCACCGTCGATCAGGTAGGTCGTCCGCAGGATGCCGAAGTACTTCCGCCCGTACATCGACTTCTCGCCCCACACGCCATACGCCTCCGCCACCGCGTGGTCGGTGTCGGCGAGGAGCGGGAAGGGGAGCTTGTACTTGGCCTTGAACTTCCCGTGCGAGGCGACCGGATCGGGCGAGACGCCGAGCACCACCGCGCCGGCGCGTTTGACGCGGGCCCACGCGTCGCGGAACTCGCAGGCCTCGACGGTGCAGCCGCTGGTATCGTCCTTCGGATAGAAGTAGAGCACGACCGGGCGCCCCGCGAAGTCGCGGAGCGAGACGGTCGCGCCGTCGTCGGCGGGGAGGGTGAAGGCGGGGGCCTTCCGGCCCGGCGTGAGGATCGGCATCGCGCGCTCAGGGGACCAGCAGGCGCGGCGTGGTCACCGGCGTGCGCACCCGCAGGAAGGGATAGTCGTGGCCGCGCCGGAGCGCGCGGTCGAGGAAGTTCCACGCCGCGTATCCATCCTCCGACGCGGGCTCGAGCAGGTACGCCGCGAGCAGGCCCAGGGGCTGGCGGGTCGAGACCACGTACCACCCCGCCGGGGCGTCGAGGCCCGGGTGCGCCGCCCACTGCCCGGTGAGGGTGACCTCGCGATGGCCTTCGAACACGTACGGCACCGCGGACACGCTGTCGAGCCGGAAGGTCTCGCCGTCGCCGTGCCACGGCACGGTGAGCTGGCCGACGGCGATCCCCTGCGTCCGGAGCAGGGCGACGATGTCGGAGAACTGCGCCGGCAGGAGGTACGCCTCGGGCAGCGCCTCCTTCCGCGCCGGGGCGAAGCGGTCGAACACGGGCATCCGGATGGTCTTGAAGATCCCGGTCCGCTTCCGGCGCGCGTACGGTCCGCCCCCTTCCCCGGCCGGCTGGGTGAGCTCGGCGATCACGTCCTGCATCGTGGCCGGCGCCATCACCGACCGGACGGTCACGGAGTCGGGGTGGTACCGGTCCGCCGCCGCCACCAGCGCCTTCACCCGGGCGCAGTCCTCGGCCAGGAGCGAGAGGATCTCGTGGACGAAGTCGTAGGTGGACGTGACCCGGGTGCGAAGGTCGTCGTTGCTGTAGGCCTCGCTCAGGATGGACAGTCGGCCGCGCATCCCGAACAGGTTGGTGCCGAAGCGGGGGCGCGGGTCGTAGGTCTCCCATCCCTGCGTGAGCGAGTCGGGGTCCTGGTTCCGGAAGTTCCCGTACCAGAACATCTCCTCGTGGTGGCGCTGGCGGACCCGCTCGCGGATCTTCGGCAGGAACCAGTCGCGCACGTAGTCGTTGGTCGGCGGACTGTTGGGGTTGAGCCCCGGCGAGTAGGTCAGGCGGTAACCGTGGTAGCTCCCGTCGGTGGTGTGGAGGTCGAGGAAGACGTCCGGATCCCAGCGGTTGATGAGGTCGAGCGAGCCGCGGGTCTCGGGAGCCTCGAGCTTCACGTAGTCGCGGTTGAGGTCGAACCCCTGGCCGTTGGCGCGGGTGCCGACCAGCGCCGGCCCGTTCTGCCCGGGGCGGTTCACCTCGCCGGGGGCGAAGTGATCGTTGCCGTCGGTGTTGTAGATGGGGACGACGATCAGCACCAGGCTGTCGAGCAGGGGACGCAGGGCGCCGAGGGTCAGGTCGCGGACCAGCATCTGCGCCGCTTCCTTCCCTTCGACCTCGCCAGCGTGGATGTTGGCCTGGATGTACACCACCGGCTTGCCGCTCCGGGCCGCCTCTCCGGG
>CAMLHU010000174.1 GCA_946479825.1 uncultured Gemmatimonadota bacterium | reverse complement strand
CTGCTGCGCGCACTCGTCGAGCTGCTGCGGCTCGGGCACAACGTCACGCAGTTCTCGATCGACACGCTGCGGCGGTCCGAGGTACTGGAAACCCTGATCGAGGCGAAGCTGCCGACGGACCAGATCCAGGTGCTGCCGTACCGGCCGGGGCTGACGTCGGACGACGTCGTCGCGTTCCACCGCACCGCGCGGGACAAGCACGACACGAAGGTCGCGATCAGCTGCCTCGGTTCGGCGTTCCACCTGATCGAGAACGAGATGCCCTCGGTGCGGCTCGCCCCGTCGCGGTACTCGATCCGCTCGACCCTGCAGGCGTTGGTGCTGACCACGACCGGCCAGCACGTGGGCGACTACATGGCGATCCTCCTCGACGGCCGGGTGCAGGGCCGCCCGCCGGTGATCAACAGCCGGATCGACCGCCGCGGGCAGATCACGATGGGCAACAAGACGATGCAGGAGGCGCAGGACCTGGCCCTCACGCTCAACGCCGGCGCCCTGCCGGTGCCGCTCAAGATCGTGGAGCAGAGCCAGGTCGGTGCCTCGCTGGGCGCCGACTCGATCCGCGGCGGGATCATGGCCGGGATCATCGGCACCGCCCTCGTCATCCTCATCATGGTGGGGTACTACCGGATGAGCGGGATGCTCGCGGTGGGCGGGCTGATGTTCTACATCCTCTTCACGGTGGGCGCCCTCACGATGCTCGGGGCCACGCTCACCCTGCCGGGGCTCGCCGGCATCGTGCTCTCCATCGGCATCGCGGTCGACGCCAACGTGCTGATCTTCGAGCGCATCCGCGAGGAGCTCGACCGCGGCAAGACCGTCCGGCTCTCGATCGACGAGGGCTTCAAGCACGCGATGGCCGCGATCATCGACTCCAACGTGTCCACCGTGCTCACCGCGCTCTTCCTCTTCCAGTTCGGCACCGGCCCGGTCAAGGGCTTCGCGGTGACGCTCACGCTGGGCGTCGCCGCGTCGATGATCACGGCGATCTTCGTGGTCCGGACCTTCTACATGATCTGGCTCGACCGGAAGCCCAACCTCACCGAGCTGAGCATCTGACCCATGCGCCTCTTCCATAACGCGTCCTACGACTTCATCTCGGTCGAGCGGTGGGCCTGGAGCATCACCGCGGCCATCATCCTCCCCGGGCTCATCATGCTCGGCGTGCGGGGGCTCAACTACAGCGTCGAGTTCACCGGGGGCACCCTCATCCAGGTCGGCACCGACGCCCCCGCCGATTTCGGCAAGGTCCGGTCGGCGCTCGACCGGGCGGGGATCCACGGCGCCGAGCTGCAGGCGTTCGGGACCTCCGGGCAGGAGTTCATCATCCGGGCGCGCGTCGGGGAGTCCACCGGCGAGGTGGACGCCAACAACACGCAGCTCACGATCGCCACCGCCGAGTCGGCCCTCACGAGCGTGATGGGGGCGGGGCACTACAAGATCGAGCACACCTACGCGATCGGGCCGAAGGTCGGGGCGGAGCTCCGCGGCCAGGCGCTCTGGCTCATCTTCCTCTCGTTCTTCGTGGTGCTGCTCTACCTCGCGGTGCGGTTCGAGTGGCGGTTCGGCGTGGCGGCGGTGCTCGCCACCGCCCACGACATCGTGGCGACCATCGCCTTCATCTCGATCCTGCACCTCGAAGTGAGCCTGGTGGTCGTGGCGGCGGTGCTCTCGATGGTGGGCTACTCGCTCAACGACACCATCATCATCTTCGACCGGGTCCGCGAGAACCTGCACAAGTACAAGCGCAGCGACCTGTACGGGATCCTCAACCTCTCGGTCAACGAGACGCTGCCGCGGAGCATCCTGACCCACGGCACTTCCCTCGCCACGCTGATGGCCCTCGCGGTCTTCGGCGGCGAGGTCATCCGGCCGTTCGCGCTGGTGATGTTCTTCGGCGTGTTCACCGGGACGTTCTCCTCCATCTTCATCGCCTCGCCGATCCTGATGTACATCGAGCGGCGCTGGCCGGGACAGGACGTGAAGGGAGCGCGGGCGATCAGCCTCCCGGCCAAGGCCTGAGGTGCTGGTCGACACCCACTGCCACCTGGCGGCGGAGGCGTTCGCGGCGGACCGGCCCGACGTCCTCCGCCGCGCCCGCGAAGGGGGGGTGGGGCACATCGTGGTGATCGGGGAGTCGCGGGGCGCGGCCGAGACGGCCTTCGCGCTCGCCGCCTCCGATCCGACGGTCTCGGTGGCCACCGGGGTCCATCCCCACGACGCGTCCGGCTGGGACGAGGCCACGGCCGCCTGGCTGCGCGAGTCGCTGGCCCGTCCCGAAGCGGTGGCGCTCGGCGAGATCGGGCTCGACTACCATTACGACCACTCGCCGAGGGACGCTCAGCGACGGGCGTTCGAGGCCCAGTTGGCCCTCGCGGTGGAACTCGGCCGGTGGGCGGTGATCCACGCCCGCGAGGCCGACGACGACGTCCTGGCGGTGCTCCGGAACGAGCCCCGCGCCCGGGTGGTGCTGCACTCGTACTCGAGCGGCCTCGCCCTGCTCGAAGGGGCGCTGGCGCTTGGGGCCGTCGCCTCGTTCAGCGGGATGGTGACGTTCAAGAACTGGGGGCGCGACGACCTCATCCGCGCCGTCCCGCTCGACCGCCTCCTGGTCGAGACCGACGCCCCCTACCTGGCGCCGGTGCCGCACCGCGGCAAGCGGAACGAGCCCGCCTGGGTGCGGCTCGTGGCCGAACAGGTGGCCCGGGTGCTTGGCCGCCCCGTCGAGGACGTCGTCGCCGCAACGGGGGCCACCGCGCGGCGCGTATTCGGTGAGCGGCTCGCCGCGGGCGCGCCGCCCGCCCCCTGATCCCGACCCTCTCTCCTCGGACCGCCCGATGTCCGCCGTCCCCTCCGATATCGCCATCGCCCAGGCCGCGAAGCTCAGGCCCATCGCCGACGTCGCCGCCGAGCTCGGCCTCGGCCCCGACCAGATCCTCCCCTACGGCCGCTACAAGGCGAAGATCGCCCCCGAGGTGATGCGCGGCGCCAAGCCAAAGGGCCGGCTCGTGCTCGTGACCGGGATCAACCCGACCCCGGCGGGCGAGGGAAAGTCCACCTGCGCCGTCGGTCTCGCGCAGGCGTTCCGGCGGATGGGGCGCAAGGTGGTGCTCTGCATCCGTGAGCCGTCGCTCGGCCCGGTCTTCGGCGTCAAGGGCGGCGCGGCGGGGGGCGGCTACGCGCAGGTGGTCCCGATGGACGAGATCAACCTGCACTTCACCGGCGACTTCCACGCCATCTCGTCGGCGCACAACCTGCTGTCGGCGATGCTCGACAACCACATCCACCACGGCAACGCGCTCGGGCTCGACTCCCGGCGGATCACCTGGCCGCGCACGATCGACATGAACGACCGCGCGCTCCGCAACATCGTCGTGGGGTTGGGCGGCCTGAACGGGGGCCCGACCCGCGAGGACCGGTTCGTGATCGTGCCGGGGAGCGAGGTGATGGCGATCCTGGCCCTCGCGTCCGACCTCGCGGACCTCGAGGCGCGGCTTGCCCGGATCATCGTCGGCGTCACCCGCGACAAGGCCCCCGTGCGGGCCGCCGAGCTCAAGGCGTCCGGTGCGATGACGGTGCTGCTCAAGGACGCGCTCCTCCCCAACCTGGTCCAGACCCTCGAGGGCGGGCCGGCCCTGGTCCACGCCGGGCCGTTCGGGAACATCGCGCACGGCTGCAACTCGCTCGCCGCCACGAAGCTCGGCCTCGGGCTCGCCGACATCGTGCTCACCGAGGCGGGCTTCGGCGCCGACCTGGGCGCCGAGAAGTTCTTCGACATCAAGTGCCGGTTCGGCGGGCTCCGGCCGGAGGCGGCGGTCGTGGTCGCGACCATCCGCGCGCTCAAGATGCACGGCGGGGTCAAGAAGGACGCCCTGAGCCGGCCGGACGTGGGGGCGCTCAAGCGCGGGCTCGTCAACCTCGAGGCCCACGTCGCCAACGTTCGCAAGTTCGGCGTCCCGCCGGTGGTGGCGGTCAACCGGTTCATCACCGACAGCGCCGAGGAGATCGCGGCCGTGCTCGAGGCCTGCGCCGGTTGGGGCGTGCGGGCGGCGATGAGCGACGTGTGGGAGCACGGCGGGGTGGGGGGCGAGGCCGTGGCCAACGAGATCCTGGCGACCCTCGCCGAGGGGAAGGCCGACTTCCGGCCGCTGTACGACGCGAAGCTCCCGATCAAGGACAAGCTCGGCATCATCGCCCGCGAGATCTACGGCGCCGACGGCGTGGATTACACGGCGCAGGCCGACCGGTCCATCGCCCTCTGCGAGGGAATGGGCCTGGCGGAGACTCCCGTGTGCGTCGCCAAGACCCAGTACTCGTTCAGCGACGACCCGACCAAGCTGGGCCGGCCGTCGGGCTTCCGGATCACCATCCGCGACGTCACCCCGTCGGCCGGCGCGGGGTTCGTGGTGGCCCTCGCCGGGGACATCATGACGATGCCCGGTCTCGCCAAGGTGCCGTCGGCCGAAGGGATCGGGCTGCGGCCCGACGGAGTCATTGAAGGTCTGTTCTAACGTTCCACCAGGAGCAGGGAATGGCGATCAGCATCGTATCCACCCCCGACGCGCCGAAGGCCATCGGGCCCTACAGCCAGGCCACCGTCGCCGGCGGGATGATCTTCACCGCCGGCCAGATCGCGCTCGATCCCGCCACCATGGAAGTGGTGCCGGGGGGCGTGGCGGAACAGACCGACCGCGTGTTCCGGAACCTGGCGGCGGTCCTCAAGGCCGCGGGGGCGGATCTCTCCAAGGTCGTCAAGACCACCGTGTTCCTGGCCGACATGGGCGACTTCGCGGCGATGAACGAGGTGTACGCCCGCCACTTCGGCGAGCACCGCCCGGCCCGGTCGACCGTCGCGGCCGCCGGCCTTCCGCGTGGCGTGCGGGTGGAGATCGAGGTCGTGGCCATGAAGTAGGTAAGCAGTGAGCGGGGAGCGGGTGTCCGATCTCGCTCGCCCGCTCACCGCGCACCGCTTGCCGCTCACTGCAGTCAGGGGGACGCATCGGGTCTGGTGACCCGGCCGGTCTTCAAAACCGCGACGGAGGCGCCTCCGGCGGCTCCGGTGGGTTCGATTCCCACACGTTCCCGTCCCACATGCCGACCACCCTCCTGTACAACCCCGCCGCCGGGCGGGGCCGGGCCCGCGCCGTCAAGGACCGGGTCGTCCG
>CAMLHU010000173.1 GCA_946479825.1 uncultured Gemmatimonadota bacterium | reverse complement strand
TCCCCGCCCCGCCGGTCGAGCCAGTCGAGCAACTGCGCTGCCGTGCCGCCGACCTCGACGGCGCCCGCCTCCCGGACCATCACCACCTGCGAGGCACCCCAGAGCCCCGCCGGCAGCACGGCCTTGAGCGCAAGGCCGAGCGGGGTGGCGTAGTAGCCGGCCATCCACTTGACCGTCTCGAGCAGCGGCCCGGCGATGGCAGGGTCAGGATCGGGAACGCCGAGGATCGGCTTGGCGGCGGCCGGCGGCGGCGGCACGTCCACCGCCGTGACGATCCCGACCAGTTCGCGATTGCGGAGGGGCACGACGACGCGCGCGCCCGGGACCACGCGGTCCGCGAGCGCGTCGGGAATGAGGTAGGTGTACGGCTCGGGAACGGCGACGGGGAGGGCGACCTGGGCGAACCCGGCGCCTGCGGTCATCGCCGGGTGACGCCCAGCCCGGGGCCGTCCGGCAGGCGCACCTGCCCGCCGGCGATGCTCGCGCCGACGAAGGGATCGTCGGCCAGGAGCGCGGCGCCGTCGAGGTCCACGATGTCCACGAGCGGCGTGAGGTGCGCTGCGGCGGTGATGGCGAGGGAGCTCTCGATCATGCACCCGACCATCACCATCATCCGGTGGGCGCGGGCGGCGTGGATCATCCGGATCGCCTCGCGCAGCGAGCCGCACTTGGCGAGCTTGATGTTGATCCCGTCCACCCGCCCCACGAGCGCCGGGATGTCGGCCGAGGTGAGGCAGCTCTCGTCGGCGATGACCGGGAGGCTCGAGTGCCGGCGCACCAACGCCAGGCCGTCGAGATCGCGCGGGTCCACCGGCTGCTCCAGGACCGTGACGCCGAACTCCTCGAGCACCGGGAGCATCTGGACCGCCTGCTTCGGCGTCCAGCCGCAATTGGCGTCCACCCGGAGCTCCTTGTCGGTCACCTGCCGGAGCCCGCGCAGGATCTCGATGTCGCGGTCGCTCCCCAGCTTGATCTTGAGGATCGGATACTCGGCGGCTTCCTTCACCTTGGCCTGCATCTTCTCGACCGAGTCGATGCCGATGGTGAAGGTGCTCTTCGGCGCCTTGGCGGCGTCGAGCCCCCAGAGCTTCCAGAGCGGAACGCCGAGCCGCTTGCCGACCAGGTCGTGGAGCGCCGCGGAGAGCGCCGCGCGGGCCCCCGGATTCCCCTTGAGCGCCGCCTCGAAACCGCGCTCCGCGGACTCGAGATCGGACGGATCGTCGGGAAGGACGCCCTCGTATACCTTGAGCGCCGCGAGCGCCGTCTCGGCGCTCTCGCCGTAGTACGCCACCCCCGCCGCCTCGCCCCACCCTTCGACCCCGTCGGCGTCACGCAGGGTGACCACCACGGTGCGGTACTCGCTCTTCCCCCCGCGTGCGATGATGAACGGGTGGCGGGTCCGGAGGGTCTGGACGGTGGCGGAGAGTTTGAGGGGCATGGTCAGGGTGAACGGTAAACGGTGAAGGGGGAACGGGGGAGGGGCGGACAGGCGGACGGGCGGACGGGCGGACGTTACATCGCGCCGACCGTCGCCACCACGCCATCCGCCAGCCGTTCGGGGGCGTAGCCCCCCTCGAGCACGCCGACGACGGGGGCGTCCGGAAAGCGATCGCGGATCCGGGTCGTGAGCGTGGCGAAGTCCGCGGGCTCGAGGGTGAAGCCGCCGAGCGGGTCGCCGGCGAGCGAGTCGTAGCCCGCCGAGAGGATCACCAGGTCAGGCACGAAGGCGGCGGGATCACTGGCCGCCGCGATGGCGTCCCAGAGGTCCTTCACGTACGTGGCGCGCGGAAGCCCAGGCTCGCGGGGAACGTTGAAGACGTTGCCGACGCCACGATCGTTGGCGGAGCCGGTGCCGGGATACCACGGCCACTGGTGCATCGAGACGTAGCGGATGGTCGGATCGTCCTCGACCAGGGCCTGGGTACCGTTACCGTGGTGGACGTCCCAGTCGACGATCAGCACCCGGGCGCGACCGCGCCGCTGGGCGTGCCGGGCGGCGATGACGGCGTTGGCGAAGAGGCAGAAGCCCATCGCTCGGCCGGCAAGGGCGTGGTGTCCGGGGGGCCGGACCGCGGCGAAGGCGTTCCCCTGCCCCGCGTGGGCGTGATCCACCGCGGCGAGGATGGCGCCGAGCCCGCCGAGCGCGGCGTCGTAGCTGGCCGCGTTGAGGACCGTGTCCTGGCCGATGATGGCGCCGCCGCGGGCGCACATCGCCTCGAGATCGTGGGCGTACGCGGCGGGGTGCACGTCCCGGAGCGCGTCGAGGGTGGCGGGTGTGGCGTCCCGGACCTCATAGCCGGCCGACTTTACCCGGCGGAGCACGGCCCGGAGGCGCTCCGGGGTCTCGGGGTGGCCGCGCCCCGGGTCGTGGAGGAGGCAGGCGGGGTGGGTATAGATGGGGGTCATCGCTTCACCAGTCCGCGCAATTCCTCGGCCGCCGCCCGGAGCGCCTCCCGCTCCCGGGCGATCGCCGCGAGGCGCCGCCGGTGTTCTCGCGCGGCCAGCAGCACCAGCACGGCCACGCCCCAGCAGGCCACGGCCGCCCAATAGAGCCCTGGCCGCCCCGCGGCGCGGGCCAGCCAGAAAAACAGCACGCCGTCGAGTCCGAGGAACCCGACGGCGGCCAAGGTCAGCGTGCGATGCCCGCTCAGGCCCGCCTCACCGCACCGGCTGGCGGCGCCGCGGCAGCACGATCAGCTCGGCGTTGGGCACCACGCCGGCCTCCGCCAGCGAACGCGCCTCGTCGAGGATCGCCGCGCCCCGGAACTTGAGCTGGTAGCGATCGGGGTCGCCGGGACGGCGCGCGCGCGTGAGCGCCTCGCGCTTGAGCGTGGCGAGCGGCGTCGTCGCGTCGAGCGTGAGCGGCACATTCTCCCACGCGTCCTGCACCCGGACCCGCACCGACAGGGCGCTCATACCATCACCTCCGGCGCCGGCAGGGTGTTGAGGAACCGCGCCACGCCCTGGTCGAACATCAGGGTGGAGGCCCGGATCTTCGTGAGCCCGCCCTCGCTCACCACCGCGATCGCGACCTCTTCCCCGCCCTGCCCCCGCAGCGTGAGCCAATCGGCCCCCTGCTCGTCCGGGAACGCCGCGTACTGCGGCACCCGCTCGGCGAAGAACTTCTTGGCGCGCTGCAGCACGTCGGCGCCGGAGATGGTGGTCGTCGTCTCGTGGATCATGTTCCGCTCGCAGTCGTTGTGTTGAAGAGGCGAGGAGGACCATCCGCCACTTTTCCCGCTTCCTATTCCCTCTACCCTCTTCCCTCTCACCGCTTACTGCTTACTGCTCACTTCCCCCCCCTCCACACCCATCACCCGAGCCGATCCCCCACCCACCCCGCCACCTTGTCGAGCGCCACGCGTTCCTGGGTCATCGCGTCGCGGGCGCGGATGGTGACGGCCTGGTCGCCGGCGGTCTCGCCGTCCACGGTGATGCAGAACGGGGTACCGACCTCGTCCATCCGGCGGTAGCGGCGTCCGATCGCGCCGCTGTCGTCGTAGAAGCACCGGAACCGCCCGCGCAGGTCGTTGTAGAGCGACGTGGCGATCTCGGGCATCCCGTCCTTCTTGACCAGCGGGAAGACCGCGGCCTTGATCGGCGCCACCGAGGGGTGGAGCCCCAGCACCACGCGGGTCTCGCCTTCGACCTCTTCCTCTCGGTACGCGTCCACCAGGAGCGTCAGCGTCACCCGGTCCGCGCCCGCCGAGGTCTCCACGATGTACGGGAGGTAACGGGTGTTGGCGGCCTGGTCGAAGTACTCGAGCTTCTTGCCGCTGTGCTCCTGGTGCCGGCCCAGGTCGAAGTCGGTCCGGTCGTGGATCCCTTCGATCTCGCTCCAGCCGAACGGGAATTCGTACTCGATGTCGTACGCCGCCTTGGCGTAGTGGGCGAGCTCGCCGGGCCCGTGCTGGTGCCACCGGAGCCGGGCGGGCGTGAGGCCGATGCCGTGGTGCCACGCCATCCGCCATTCGCGCCAGCGCTCGAACCACTCGAGGTCGGTCCCGGGGGCGACGAAGAACTGCATCTCCATCTGCTCGAACTCGCGGGTCCGGAAGATGAAGTTGCCGGGGGTGATCTCGTTCCGGAACGCCTTGCCGATCTGGGCGATCCCGAACGGCACCTTCTGCCGCGAGCTGTTGAGGACGTTCAGGTAGTTGACGTAGATCCCCTGCGCCGTCTCCGGCCGCAGGTACACCACGGCGGCCTGGTCTTCCACCGGGCCCATGAACGTCTTGAACATCAGGTTGAAGTTGCGCGGCTCGGTCAGGTCACAGGTGGTGTGCTCGCCCGGGTGCTTGCTCGGCTTCTGCGGGCACTGCGCGTCCCCAAGCTTGTCGGCGCGGAAGCGGGCCTTGCAGGTGCGGCAGTCCACCAGCGGGTCGCTGAACCCGGCCACGTGGCCGGACGCCTCCCAGACCTTCGCGTGCATCAGGATGGCGGCGTCGATCCCCTCGATGTCGTCCCGCTCGTGGACCATCGCCCGCCACCAGCGGTCCTTCACGTTCTTCTTGAGCTCGACCCCCAGCGGGCCGTAGTCCCAGACGGAACCGAGCCCGCCGTAGATCTCGGAGGACTGGAACACGAATCCGCGCCGCTTGCACAGCGACACGAGCTTTTCCATCAGGGTGGGAGTGGCCATGGATCGCGAACGAGAAGGGAAGGGTCGCCCCGATTGAGCGACTGGTCAGGGAGAAAGGTAAGGGGATAGGGGCGGGAGGGAGAAGGGAGGGCGCGCCTCACACCTCGATGATCTGATCCCGCCTCGTCCCCACGCTCACGTACCGGATCGGGGCGCCGGCCAGGTCCTGGAGCCGGTCGAGGTAGGCCCGGGCCTCGGGCGGGAGGTCGGCCAGGCGGCGGGCGCCGCCGGTCGAGCGCTTCCAGCCGGGGAGGGTCTCGTACACCGGCCGCACCCGGGCCAGGCGGTCCACGTCGGCCGGCATCTCTTCGCAGGAGGCGCCGTCGAGCGTGTAGGCGGTCCCGACCTGGATCTGGTCGAAGGTGTCGAGGACGTCGAGCTTGGTCACGGCGAGCCCGGTGAGGCCGTTGACCCGCACCGAGTACCGCACCACGGTGGCGTCGAACCACCCGCACCGCCGTGGCCGCCCGGTGACGGCCCCGAACTCGGCGCCGAGCTTGCGGAGCTCTTCCCCCTCAGGCCCCAGCGCCTCGGTGGGGA